>JAEOUB010000260.1 GCA_016839545.1 Candidatus Kariarchaeota archaeon
GAACTTCTGCTGGAAGATATGGACTCTATCAACGGATTGACCTCTGAGTCCAAACAACGAATAAAATCAATCTTTCAAGAAATGCAGGGGTCCAGTACTTTTTCCTCCTGGTCACAGAGCCTCCTGGAGAAAAGTGACTACTATCGATTTGTCACCCTGATGATGACTCAAGTATCACGAGATGAAGAGATCTGGCTGGATCATATGAAGCAATTATTACCCTAAACACGAGTATAATCATCAGGATGCATTTCTTCTGGATCTATTCTCCCTTTGGCGTTGGTATCAGTGAGAATAACCTCGTCAAAGGGACACTGAGCTGTACCTAAATGGTGACCAAATTTCCTATTACAGGTACTACACTCGAGAGTCAGTGGCCAGCCTGACATAAGAGTATCAAACTCAGCCAGTAGTGACCACATTTCTGTCACTGATGCAAACCTATCAGTGGATGCTCTTGTTGTACGTACTTCAATCCCACCTGCATGAATGGTAGCGTATCCATTTTTTCCCCCTGACCATTCCACCTTGCTCACCATCTCGAATGGGATCTCGATCTCCTCCCAGCTTCCTTTGGTTTTCTTGATTACACTCAAGAGATTGTTCTCCTTATCGACATGATACCATGCCTCCTCATAATTGTGCCATCCCCATCTGTAGAATAGAATGAGACTTATCCCACTGCCAAACAGTGATGCAAGGATGACAGACCCGCTATTGAAAGGGATTGGTAGAAGAATGATTAGTATAGAGACAACCATGAAAACACTGACTAGGACAGCAACAGCATACTGAGTAATAATTGATCTATCTGCACCCACCATTCTTCCCGGTGAGTTATAATAGATTGCCGCCCTGATTTTAGGTATCAAATGTGAAGGTGCCTTGATCTCAGAGATCTTGGGTTCTTTCCACACACTTGTCATTGCAGATTGTTCAATTAATTGCTGTCGCTGCAAGAGCGGATTGACCTCCCATTTTAGTAGTGATTGGTTTTGATGACAGGAATTGACTGAGACGATTTCATTATAAATGTGCAAACAGAGGGTATTGTGTATGGGAATTGGTTATCAACCACAAGAGCTGAAAGCACTTCCCATCTCAGAATTCTCACCCAAATCATTCACATGGTTGGTATCAGTAATTGGATTTGTGGGATATGCAATAACTGGACTTCTCCTCTTCTTTTCAAGTTTCATTCTCTATGATGCAGGAATACGAAGGCTATTCCTGAACTGGGCATTTGCCGGATATATATCAGCGCTGATCCTTCTGTATTTATCACGACTACTTCTGGATCGTTATGGTGTGAAGTACATCCAGATCTCTAAAGATTCAATAACAGTGAAATCACCTTTAGCAAGGAGAACGACTATCTTCAAGGACGAGATCATTCATGTCAGAGTGATTCATCCCAATCCCGCTCTCTCCATACTACCTCTCACATCTCCAACTGTCCTGATAGCCACATATGACAAGATCTATCGCTATCACACAGCAAGATGGAGTGATGGTAAGGGCATCACAGATACATTTGAGGATCTTTCCGAAGTAGTACATGATGAATTTGCAGAATATTACCACAGATCAAAGACTACAATTTACTCATTTCTGATACGGATGTCTCAGGACACTGCTGGTATTGTAGGACTTACCATTATTATCGTCTATTTCTTTCTCGCATCATGGGGAGGATTTGCAATGTTAATCTCTCCTATCGATAATGGGAGCCCATACACTCTTTTTCTGCGAAATCCAGAATTTCTCAATGGAGAGTTGGAGGGTTACAATTATCTCACATCAAGATTTCATCCACCAAATAATGATTTCTGGTTCGGTACCGATTTTATCGGACGGGATATCTTTGCCAGATTAGTATATGGTACATTTTTCACCTTCCTTATCGCATTTACAGGTTCCTTGGTTTCCATTTTTATCGTCATCACACTGGGGATTACAAGCGCATACTATGGTGGTACATGGGACTCAATTGTTACCAGGACTGCCGATGCTTTGCTGACTTTCCCCCCTTTCATTCCACTTATCTTGATCTCAACAATAGCACTACCATTGCGATTAGCTATTCAAGGCGGATATTTCCTGGCAGTGTTCACTGCGATGAGTATTTTCACCTGGCCACTCGGTGC
>JAEOUB010000261.1 GCA_016839545.1 Candidatus Kariarchaeota archaeon
CGATGTCCCAGTCTATTTCCAATGGTCTTGATGGCATCAGCGTCATCGGCAACTTTCAGACAATCACATTTTGGGAGAGAGCGATGCTTCCCTTTTTCAAAGTCTTACTCTCAATCCTCTTTCTCGGTCGTTACAATGTCTATTCCAATCGTGTCCTCGCCATTGGACAATATATCCTTGTGAAGGCAGAAGTGTATCACAGCTTTGGTGGTCATGATACCATCAGAAATGAGATTGCTGAGGATATCCACCTTGCCGGTAAAATTTCTCAATCAGGTTACTATCGGGCTTTCTCTGATAATAGGATCTATTCTGTCCGTATGTATCAATCTCTCTCCGAGATCCGGGAGGGATTGAGTAGAAATGCCTTTGAGTCAGTGGGTGGTCGACTTTCTCTTGTTATTGTGGCATCATTAGGATTGATAGCGTGGCGTATTGCACCACTGTTCCTGGTACCTTTTCTTTACACACAGGTATTGGATCCCTTGTTGAGATTGGTACTTGCACTTTACCTGTTATTTACTATTCTCCTCTATATTGTAGAGATGGACCTTAATGAGTCGAAACGGATACTTGGAATTCTGTCCCCAATTGGGTTGATTGCACTCCTCGGAATTTTGTTGAACGCAAGTTGGAAGAGTCGCAGTGATCAGCCTCGAATTTGGAAAAATAGACTCTATACATAATCAAACCTACACCGGATTTTCATATGGTATTATATTGAGTCCTCCTTGGATCACGTGAGGATGCCCAAGGATATATTGATTGTAGGTTCAGGATTTGGAGGACTCTCAGCTGCTGCATTATTGGCCAATGAAGGGTTCAATGTCACAGTCTTAGAGAAGAATTCCAGTCCAGGAGGTCGTGCTCGGGTTTGGTCTGAATCAGGTTTCAAATTCGACTTGGGTCCATCTTGGTATCTCATGCCTGATGTGTTTGAGAGGTTCTTTGCCGAGTTTGAGAAAAAACCTTCTGATTTTTATGAATTAATCCGTTTAGATCCTGCATACCGGTTAATATTCGGAAAAGATGATGTGGTTGACATTTCACCACGACTTGAGGATAATCTAGAGCTCTTCAACTTTTTAGAGGATAGAGGAGCAGATAAGATGATCAATTATCTTAAGACTGCAAAATACCAGTATGATGTCTCAATGGACGGCATTCTCTACGAGGACCTAACCTCGGTTTTTGATTTTCTAAAACCTCGTTTACTAATGAGAGGAATGCGTCTGAATGTCTTTGGCAACCTTGAGAAGAAGGTGAATAAAATATTTTCAAGTGACAAGCTCAAGAAAATCCTTCTTTACTCTGTAGTCTTTCTTGGAGGGGATCCCAAAAATACCCCGGCTATTTACTCCCTGATGTCCCACGTTGATTTCAATCTGGGGGTGTGGTATCCTAAGGGTGGAATTGGGAGCCTCGTTGAGGGAATGATTACACTGGGCAAATCACTGGGTGTTACCTACATCTATGATCAGGAAGTGACGTCAGTGCAGGTCGAAAACGGTATTGCCAAGGGAGTCACCACTGCAACTGCTCAATTTCAGGCAGATGCGGTGGTCATCAACACAGACTATCATCATGCAGAAACTCAATTGCTCTCTCCTGAGTATCAAAGGTACCCCGAGAAATACTGGGAGAAGAAAACAATTGCCCCCTCAGCATACCTGATCTATCTCGGTCTTGATATCAAATTACCTGGACTCGACCACCATACACTTGTTTTAGACAATGATTGGCAGAGACATTTCAGACAAATTTTTGATGATCCACAATGGCCACAGTATCCATCCTACTATGTGTGTAGTCCCTCCAAAACTGATGATACCGTTGCTCCAGAGGGGCACGAGAACCTCTTCATACTGGTACCTGTTGCTGCTGGTCTAGACGATACTGATGCCAATCGGGAAATGTATTTTGAAAAGATGATTTCGCATTTCGAGGACTTGATGGGTCAGAATATAAGGAATCATATTGTCGTCAAGAGAATCTTCACTCAGCGAGATTTTGTAGCTGATTATAATGCCTACAAAGGGACAGCTCTTGGACTTTCTCACACCCTCATGCAGTCTGTAATGTTTCGTCCACATCATAAATCGAAGAAAGTATCAAACCTTTATTTCACTGGGCAATATACACATCCCGGGATAGGTGTTCCCATGGTTCTCATCTCATCAACTATCGTTAGGGATCTCATTCGCAAAGACTTCTTATGAGAAAAGTTGAGTAAGCAAAGGCCAGCCTGCGAGAATTGAGAGACTGAAGCCGAGCATCCCGTTGATATAGGGATAGAACCAGTATATCCGATCGATATTCAGATCAGGTCTGAAAAGGATAGATAGAGGGATGAGAGGATAAAGGAATGCAATGTAACTGATCGGTGTGTAAGCCTGGAAAATCACCACAGTAATGAATATGAAGACGAACCAGAATACTGTGCATATCCACAGAGAGGTTCTCGCTCCGAACTTGACAGCAGTTGTGATTACACCAGCTTTCTCATCTGCCTCGATATCGGGTACTGCACTGAACAAGTGCATTGCTCCAGTCCACAGAAACAGGGCAATCCAAATACCAATCGGGGGAAGGGTTCCACTAACCTGATAATATCCAAGAATACCGGGTAATGCATACAATATATTAGATGAGAAATCGAAAATTGGTCTGGCTTTGAACCTGATGGGGGGATAGCTGTATCCAAAAGATAATCCGTAAAAGAGAGCAAAGAGCAGGGCTGAAATAAGATCAGGCTGGATAAGGAGAACACC
>JAEOUB010000027.1 GCA_016839545.1 Candidatus Kariarchaeota archaeon
CCTTTCTTAGCCTCGTTAATTGCCTCACGCATATACTGGTCAATTTTCATTGTCTATCAAATGAGACTTGCTATTTGAAATGTATCATATCTTCATATTCAGGAGATGTAGGGATCTGCTTTTGAGATTGCCTCATCCAGGATTGCAATGCCTTCCAAGATCTCTTCCTTCGAGATTGTCAGAGGAGGGCAGCAATAGATGGTGTTCCACTTTGCCCAGGTAACCAGTCTACGTTCTTTGAGTACTGCTGCAACTTTGCGCATAGGCTCTGTCAGGGGTGAGTTAAAGGGGCTCAGAGGTTCACCATTGGGATAGCCAAGATCTATTATCTGATGCAAGCCATCACCCCTGATTTCGGCAATTGCTGGATGTCTTTCTTTGAGTGCTTCCAGCTGTTCTCTGAGAAATTTACCCATCTCTGCACCTTTCTCAACAATATCATGCTCCAGCATGTACTCTATTGTAGCAACCCCAGTTGCACAGGCAAGAGCATGTCCGGAATAGGTCAATCCTGCCCATAATACATTGTCTTCAAAATGATTGGCAATCGTATCTGTGACCACAACTGCGCCGAGAGGGATATACCCCGTAGTGATAGCTTTTGCAAGACACATGATATCAGGTTTCACATTGGGATAGTGATTGACACCAAACCATTTTCCAGTCCTCCCAAAGCCTGACATGATTTCATCAAGGATCAGCAAAATATCATATTTCTCACAAATCTCCTGTACTCGGTTCCAGAACACTGGTCCTGGCTGATAGATACCGGATGTACCACTGTAGCCTTCGAATAGTAGAGCAGCGATATATTGAGGTCCTTCAAAATTGATAGTCTGCTCCAAGAGATCTGCAACTATTGCATCACCCTCATCCCGTGTCCTACCCTTGTAAATCGGACTTCGTAGTGGATCTGCACTGTGGATACGGACAATATCGGCAATCCCAGGTTCATTGGCCAATCTTCTCGGATCCCCTCCTGCAGTCATAGCAGCAGCCGTTGCACCGTGGTAGGATCGATATCGCGTGACAATTTTTCTTTTACCTGTGTACAATCTAGCAATCTTGATTGCATTTTCAATCGCATCTGTACCTGCAGTGGTGAAAAATGTCTTGGACAGATTATGAGGTGTCACCTGCTTAAGCAACTCACCAAGCCTTGCCCGGGGTTCAGTGGCAATAGAAGGGCCAACATAACACAATTTCTCTGCCTGTTCCTGGATCGCCTTGATAACAGTCTTGTTACCGTGACCCAAGTTTACATTTATCAGCTGAGAGGCCCAATCTAGATATCGCTCCCCATCTGCACCATAAAAATAGACACCTTCAGCTCTTACTGCTGTTGGTGGATTCCATGCAGATTGTGCTGTCCAGCTTGATAATGTTAATTCCTTATTCCTCCTCGCAAGTTCTTCACTGTTCATTTTGTCATGCCTCCACAGTTTTTTGTAGCCGAGAATGCTCTTTGTGATGTCTACTAAAAAGTCGTTTCGTCTCAAGGACATTCAACTTCTCCATGGCATCTTCATAGAAACCTGAAGCAATTTTGTGCAATGAGACCATTCCCTCTTTGTCGTATGAAAGACCAGAAATAGTGTAGTTTTGTGCATCAAGACCCTCAATTGGTTCAAGAGTAATCTCAGTTACATTCTCTCTCCTTGATCTTTCCAGATTCCTTTTCCGCTTAGAAGCAGCATTAATTCTGTTAGTCACCTCACTTTCTGTAAGTGTCTTATCAGAAATAGATTGTATACTATTGTAGTACTCCGAAACTAGTTCTTCTAGATCTATAGCAAATGTGAGAACTGCACCAAATTGATTAAGAGAGTAATCAGTCACCAACATCAATACAAATGTGTCTTCAAAAGACCTCTGTTAATAATAGATAAGAATGTGAGAAAGTGGAATTAAATGATTATGGCCATCTCTCAATCACAATCTTGTGATCTGTGAAAAATCGGACACTATCATCTCCCTGACCGTGAAGATCCCCAAAGAAGCTATCCTTCTTTCCGCCAAATGGAAATGAGGCGGAGGGTGCGGCTACGCCAATATTAATACCAATATTACCTGCATCTACCTGATATTTGAATTCTCGAGCATATCCACCATTATTGGTAAAGATGGAAGCTGCATTTCCATACCTGCTTTCATTGATGATCTCAACAGCGGTATCAAAGTCGGGAGCACGCATAATACTAAGAACAGGCCCGAATATCTCTTCACGAGACAGCATCGACCCTCGTTTCACATCTGTAAAGATAGATGGACCCAGAAACGCACCACCTTCGACTTTGGCGATTTCATGTTCTCTACCATCGAGAATGAGGTCTGCACCCTCTTTGACCCCTTGCTCGATCAGGCCGAGAATACGGGTTTTGGATGCTTCTGAGATGATACTTCCCATTTGAGATGAGTTGTCCAAGCCATTTCCAACAACTAAGTTTGAGGCTTTGTCCTTTAGTTTGGAAACAAACTCGTCATAGACATCACCTACTGCAACAACGACAGATCCGGCAAGACAACGCTGTCCTGCACATCCATACGCACTTCCCAGTATATTGGAAACTGCAGCATCGAGATTGGCATCCGGGAATACTGCAAGATAATTCTTTGCTCCTCCCTGTACCTGAACTCTTTTGCCATGGCTGGTGCTCTTCGTGTATATAATTTTTCCAACTTGGCTTGAACCAACAAAACTGATACCAACAATGTCAGGATGCTCCATCAAGGCATTTGCAGATTCCACTCCTCCATGTACTAGATTTACGACACCTTCTGGCAGACCAATCTCATCAAGCATCTCAAAGAGGATTTGCATGCTCAATGGAGTTTGGGGTGATGGTTTCATGATGTACGTGTTCCCACAGGCAATTGCAGTTGGTAAGAACCAGAGGGGTACCATGAAGGGAAAATTAAAAGGAGTAATTGCTGCAAAAACTCCAAGAGGTTGTCTTTCAGCAGTTTCATCTATAGATGACGAGATGTCCTCGACTTTGAATCCTGCCATAAGTGAAGGAACGCTGAAAGAAAATTCAATGCTTTCTATTGCCCTTCTGATCTCTCCTCTTGCCTCATCCAATGTCTTTCCAGCCTCTTTAACACAAATTGCTGAAATTTCTTCGAACCTCTCTTCACACAATTCTTTCAATCTGTGCAGATATCGTACTCTGGTGAGGACTGGAGTTTGTCTCCACTCTTTGAATGCCGCTTTTGCAGCCTGCACTGCACTATCAACATCCTTGGTTGTGGAATCTGGGGCTGAACCCAATACTTCAGAGTTTGCCGGATTTGTAACTTCTATGTAATTTTGTGTTTCGGGTACAACCCATTCACCATCAATGTAATTTTGTAGCTTCTGTGTCATGACTATCTGACCTTGTATAGAACTTCGATAAAAGAAATCCACCTATTAAGTTGACGAAAAAGGTATAGGAAAAGTATAGATCTGATTGTTTTGCGATCAAAATAGGATTGACTTATGCACCAAAGTCTCCAGAAG
>JAEOUB010000262.1 GCA_016839545.1 Candidatus Kariarchaeota archaeon
GTTATGTAATTCTAGAAGATCATCAGTTTGAAGGGGGTCCCTTTTGGTTTATATCAGAGCATTATAACATGAAATTTGTATACCCTATTACAAAGGAATGAGAGGCAATTACATTGAGCATTTCAAACATCGATCAAGTCATAGAAATATTGGTTGAGAAAACAACCCATTCTCGTGACGAGATCAAGAAAATGATAGCCGATATTGAAAAGGACAATGAGCTGGTAGATGCTGAGGGAGCCGCCTATATTTTGGCACATGACCTCGGTGTTGTCATCGACTATGGGAGCCCTACTGAGGAACTGAAAATTAAGGACCTCTCGGCAGGACTTTCTAACTTGACATTGACGGGAAGGGTTTCACGTATCTATTCAACCAGAGAGTTTGAGAGAAAAGACAAAACCATGGGTAAAGTCCGAAATATCGAAATTGTAGATGATACCGGCAATATCAGAGTTGCATTATGGGACACCCGTGCTGATGAGATAGAAGAAAAGAATATCATGGTGGGAAGCGTTGTCAGGATCAGTGGTGCCAATGCAAAAACAGGTTACAAGGATAATGTTGAGTTATCTATCGGGAACTCCTCTCTCATTGATCCAGTAAAAAATGCGGAGGAGTCTGAGTACCCAGAGGTGGAGAGAGCAGAGATCGTTTCGATACAAACTCTAGAACAGAAAGAAGAGGGTACAGAAGTATCACTTCAGGGAAAGGTCATCGACCACCGGGGAGAGGGAAGTACTTTCACCCGTAAAGACGGGAGTGGAGAGGGTCAAGTTACCTCCTTCCGAATCAGTGATGGTACCGGATCCTGTAGAATTACATTCTGGAATGCTCATGTAGAACTCGCAAATCAGTTCAAAATTGGGGATGACGTGGCAATTAGAAATGTAGCTGTCAGAAATAGCGAGTATGGGAAAGAGGCCACATATCGTGATTACTCCTCAATAGAGAAATTGGAAGGGGATCAGTTCGCTGATGTTGAGACTGGTTCAGTTGCGCAGGGCCAGGAACTAGATAAGCTGGTTGATGTCAAAGACGGAGCAAGGAACCTCACCGTCACCGGGATGATAGTCGATCTAGGCAGAATTAATGAATTTGAACGAGATGGCACGATGAATCAAGTTTCCAATATGACAATTCAGGATAAGACTGCCATGAGAAGAGTCACACTGTGGAGAGATAAGGCATCATTAGTCAACGAACTAGGAATCAAGACTGTGATCAAAATCACGAATGCCTCTGCCAAGTACAGTACATTCTCCAATGAGGTTGAATTATCAGTAAATGACTATAGCACAGTGACAGTTCTAGAAGAGAATACTGATGATTATGAGATGGAAATGGAGTTGATCCAGTTGCGATCTCTTACCGAGACCCGAAGGAAGGTAGCTGTAAAACTTCAAATTGCCCGATTTTTTGATATGAATACCATTGATAGAGATGATGGTTCACAGGCCAAAGTCCTGAATGTTGAGGTTTTTGACCTTCATGATGGTACAAAAGGAAGACTGGCTGCCTGGGATGATCAAATACCCAAAATTGAGAATCTTCAGGAACTTGAAAGTGTCATCTTAAAGGATGTTACAGTCAAACCCTCAGGTGATTATCCCCCATCGATAGTTATCAATGAGGGAACTGAGATTGAAAGTCTCGGTTTCGATGAGGCAATAACTTTCCAAACGGCTTCGACTTTCCAAACAACAAACTATGATAAGACAGGGCTTGATAAGCTGATCCCAGAGAGTAGAGTTGAGGTAAGAGGTCAGATTGTCAAAGCGTATCCACCCAATGTCTATCCAGCCTGTACTGAATGTAGAAAACGAGTGAAAGTTGAGGGAGACTCTGAAACCGGTACTTGTACCGATCACGGAGATGTTATGTACAATCTCAATATGATCCTGAAGCTAACTCTAGATGATCACAAGGAGACCGCTATTGTTACTGCATTTACAGACATAGCAGAAACACTTCTCCAGATGTCTGCTAAAGATGCAAAGGACATGATAGATCGACTAGGTGAGCCTTCTTCACCTATTGATAAATCTGGAATTGAATTCAAAGAAGTCATAGTGCAGGGTAAGGTTGTGGAAGAAAACTATTCAGGAGATACTCAGGTCAGTATCAGAGCACACAGTATCAATTTTGTTGATTTCGCTCAAGAAAATGATGAATGGCTTAACAAACAATAGTAAATCAAGAAGATGCAATTAACCCACTAAATTCAATCAATGTCGACAATAGAAGATCAAAATCTGAATAAGTAGATCGCTGATTGGTGTTGGCAACCCGTAGTGCATATTTACCCTTGACACTCGTGGAGGAGAAGACTGCGATTCCACTTTCCTGTACACGTAGCAATAGCTCAGTATTGAATTCTTCCAATTCTTTTTCAGACAGATTACCTGGATTGTATCTGAAACAGACAACGTTTAGACTGACTGGAGCGAGTACTTCAAACTGATCCGTTTTCTCAATCAAACTTTCTAGATATCTAGCTTGATGGACATTCTTGAGGAGTACTTCCCGATATTTGGCAACCCCATGCTCTTTAATTGACATCCAAGCCTTCAGAGCACGAAATCCTCTCGAAAGTTCTACTCCGTATTCAGTAGGCCACTTATCGAAAGATGCCAAACCTCGCACCTCTTGGGATAAATATTCAGGTCGTAGAGTAAAGGCGGCACGATGTGCATCTGGATGTTTCACTAGGATACATCCTATTTCATATGGCATGTACATCCATTTGTGCATATCAAAGGCAATTGAATCCGCCAGTTCTAATCCCTGCATGGCCCCCTCATATTCGGGTAGAAGTTTCGCAAACGCACCAAAAGCACCGTCAATATGGAACCAAAGTTCGTATTGAGTACAGATATTGGCAATACCTTCGAAATCATCAATTGCACCAGTATTTACACTCCCCGCATTTCCAACAACTGCAAATGGAACGAATCCCTCTTCTATATCACTTATGATTGCATTCTTTAGAAAATCGAGATCGATTTGATATCTATCATTGGAAGGGATTATCCGAAGTGCTGTTGCACCCAATCCCAAAACCTCAGCCGCCTTTTGAATAGAAGAATGAAGTTGATCCGAACCATAAACGGTGAATTTTGAACCATTTTGAATGAGACCATCGGATCTCACTTTTCCTTCAGATTTCACGTGT
Source organism: Candidatus Kariarchaeota archaeon (assembly GCA_016839545.1). Classification (GTDB taxonomy): domain Archaea; phylum Asgardarchaeota; class Heimdallarchaeia; order Heimdallarchaeales; family Kariarchaeaceae; genus Kariarchaeum. Next base: position 3,176 of record JAEOUB010000262.1, read on the forward strand.
CTAGCAACCGCCAAACCGGTAAGGTTTGCCATTGAACAGCCAGATGTCAGAAGTCCCGAGGCATTTGGATCAAATGAAAGCATTTCTCTTGACCAAGCAACTACTTGTCTTTCAACATAATTAGCCACATGTTCACGACCTCCTGTATTTGGATTCATGGTTGCAGCTAGGAGTTCAAAAAGAGCGCCAGTAGTCGTTCCTGTGCCATGAACCCAACCCCAAAATCTAGGATGGATGTTACCAGTTGGATAAGGAAGAATTATAGTTTTGAATTCCTCAAATACCTCTCTCAGGGATGATCCTTTCTCAGGCACTGGTTCTTGAAGCATATCCTTCACATCCTGCGGAGTGGGTTGCCAGACTGGACGTTCTGCAACTGATTTGTGATACTCAACCAAGAGATCAATCATCTCATACCCTATTTTTTTGACCTGATCCCAATCCTCTGGATCCAAGTTGGGGTTAGTGGAATTTTGAGTCACGAGACTGACGTGATCATGGGAACCTATAAATTTTGATGAATAGACCCTGCAGGATCACTTATTTTGTCATGAAATCCATGGAACTCGGCTTGTAGGTCTGTAAGTTAATCAGTTGGACGATACCGGGGGTTGGGTCGATGTTGAGAGAACGCTGGAAACTAGTCTGTTCCTGCATAGTACCTGAATTGACTATTTTCACCCCATTGTATGTACCGAGATCATTGATGTGAACATGTCCACCATGGAAAATATCGGGGATTGGATCTATTACTAGATA
>JAEOUB010000263.1 GCA_016839545.1 Candidatus Kariarchaeota archaeon
ATTTCCATCTTACCAAACCAAGAATAGTCATACTCTTGTCCATCACCGGACTTGTAGCATTCTTACTACCCAGTATCGGGTCAGTAGGTGCAGGTGAGTTACTCACCTTCCTTGTCGCGGGGTACTTCGTTGCCGGTGGTGCTATGGCCATCAATAATGCCATAGATCGAGATATGGATAGTAAAATGGAACGAACTAGCACGAGGCCCAGTATTGAGCAGATGTCGCCACAGGAGGTAACACTCTTTGGTGGCTCTCTCATGGTTCTGGGTTCAATTATTGCCTACTTCACATTCGGGTTGTTCACTACTCTGCATCTTGCATGGGGTGGTGTATTCTACTTACTCGGTTACACGCTTGTCCTCAAGAGAAACACATGGCTCAATACCATTGTGGGAGGTCTGGCTTCTCCGGCTCCGGTTTGGGCAGCATATGCTGCACGTGCAGAACTGGCAGGGTACTCCTATCCTGATGGCTTTCTTGGAGTTTCCTATCAGGGTTGGTTATTGGGGGTACTGGTGTTTATCTGGACACCGTCTCATACATGGGCTATGGCAGTCAAAAATTATGATGACTATGTCAATGCTGATGTTCCAATGTTACCTGTGATCCTAGGTATCAATCGTACAGCATGGTTGAATTTAATTGCAAGTACGTTCGTCGTGGGATATAGTTTGTGGCTTCTCCAGGAAGTGATGAGTGTTACACGCTTGTGGATTGGGTTCTGGATATCCATACCATTTCTGCTGTCAGGGTTGTATTTTGTCAGGAATCCTGACACTAGTGGTGGTAAACAGAATTTTTATGCACACAATATCTGGCTTGCCCTGATATTTGTGCTCTTTATCTAGGAGGTTCAAAAATGGAACTAACAACAGAGCAACTGGTAAATTTTCACCGGCTTACGCGTATGGGGTTGAGCATGTCATTTGTTGTGATAGTGATCATGCTCTTCCATGTGCTGATAGACCTCTTCTTTCATGCAGGGTGAATATATGAATAAAATGATAATGAGTGTACTCCTGGTTCTTACGCTGGTCAGTCCTGTGATCGGACATGGTTCTGAACAGGAGGTTCAATCTTCTCAGGGACTTAGCCTTCCTGTACTGCTGGGACTGACATTGGTTGGTGCCATAGTTTTACTCATTGTCCTATACGTGATTGGAGTGACAGACAAGCGATTTCTGATGAAGAATCTGCTTCTGGCCAGCATACTCCTCTTCATCGATTTCTTGCTGGCCACAGAATTTTTGTGAGGTACCCCTATGAAAAGTGATGAAGAACTCTTTGCAGATATAAAGACCAATCTCTACGGGATTGTGGTACTACTTGGCTTGTCAAGTGCCATGCTTATTGTGCACCTCTACTTGGCGTATTTTTTCCATAACTAGGTGATATTATGACAGAACAGGGTTTTCGTGGCTTTCTCATCTTTATTGGTGTGGCATTCACGTACATTACATTCGGGATACTTTTCGGGGCACTCAATTCCCTGAGAATGGCAGAGATTATTGAACTTAACCAGATTCATCAGACTCATTGGACATCCACTCTTTTCGGTGGTATGACCATATTGATGATGGGGTTGATCTACACCATCTTTTCCAGGCATATGTCTGAGAGGAAGTGGCCTGATCAACTGATGTATGCGGTATTAGTTATATTTGTACTGGCCACCATCTCCAATTACATCAACGCATGGGCTGTTGATAGCCCTCTGGGGCGGTATTTTGAGGAACTGGTGCGATTAGGATCGCTTATCTACCTCATCAGTTTTGGTCTCATGATCTACCTTAATCAGGATTCTTGGAATGCTCACCCATCATTCATCCCACTTTATTTTGCTGTTGGATGGATGGGTGTCTCACAGCTGATTTTCCTTGGTTTCAGAGGGGTAATCGGTGCTCCATTCAGAGTACCCTATATCTACGGATTTTTCAGTCTGACCCTGTTTGGGTCTCTCTACTATCTCCTTCCTATACTCTATCGATCGGGACCTCGTGGATTTGGTCCCATGTGGCGAGATGCCATCATGATTAGTCTGAGTGCGGTCTCACTGCTTATCAATGAATTTGTTGATTTGCAGAGTCTGTTTGGTTTCATTGGTAGTATTCTCTGGGGTCTTGTGGGCTTTTTGTTCATCCTCTACATTTTTGATCTCATATTTAAGAACGGCATGAAGACAGGACTGCTGGGGCTATCATTGGCATTGGTGATGTTTGGTTTCTTTGTCTTTGACACCTTTATGAAGGCAGTTTTTCCAGTATGGGTCTCAGAGTCACATGCCCACTTCATGTTCTTGGGAACCTTGCTTATTGCCATTCTCAGTACGCTGCTTGCAGTTGAGGAGAAGGAACAGAGTGAGCTTGGATTGTACATGAAACTGAATATGGGATTGGTTGCATCATTTGTGATACTGGTACTTGGCGGCTTTGTCTGGGTTGCTTTTGCAGGGACTGGCTTCGGATTTGCGGGGTATATGGGTATCGGGCTGTTCGTATCAGTTTTGATGTTGGAATTCCAGTATGTGAGTCGACTTAAATCAGGACTTTAGAATTGGCTAATTATCTCAAATAGGCGCTCTCTAGATTAAATATTTTTGTAAATTTGCATATTCTCAATGAGAGATACCTCCTGATTGTAAATATCACATATCCATTCACAATGTGTGGTAAAATAGCGTCTTTCATTCTTAATCTGGATAATCCTTGAAAGTACGTAGTGGTAAAAAATTGGGACTTGTGACATTATACTCGTCATTGGGGCGTAAGTATCCATTTTCTTCCATAAATGGTATACCTACGAAACTATTATCGTCAAAAATAAAAGTCTGCACTTTCCTAATTCTGTATTTTCTGATACTCTTATCCTTGAATTTTGTAAAATTTCTTTTGCCTTAGTTCTCGGACATTGTTAAGTTAATCC
>JAEOUB010000264.1 GCA_016839545.1 Candidatus Kariarchaeota archaeon
ACATGATCTCCACTTCTGTCATTATATGACTTGTAAGCAACAGCGATTTGTTCTCTGCACGCACGTACTCCATCAGGAATTGTCTGATCTTCTTGGAGATCAGTGGATCGAGGCCCTTGGTAGGCTCATCCAGGTAGATAATAGGTGGATCATGAAGAAGCGACCGCATAATAACGACGACTTGTTTTTGGCCACCACTCAGGTGCATGAACTGCTTATCTAAGTTGGCCTCAAAATCAATATAGTCAGAAAACTTGTAGATTTTGTCATCAATATCATTTTTTGAGAGTCCCCTGAGTTTACCAAAAAACCGCAGGTTCTCCATTGGTGTAAGTCGTGCATAGGCAGATCTCTCGGTATCCTGACCCACGTATCCCAGAATTTGACGGATCTGCTGTTCTTGGGTGTCGAGGTCGTACCCCATGATATTGACATCCCCTGCATCCTTGGTCAGGAGTGTGGCCAGTATTTTTATCAGGGTGGTTTTGCCGGCACCATTTGGGCCCAGCAAAGCATGGATTTCTCCGGAGTTGAGTGCAAAATCCACGTTGTCAAGGGCTACCTTGTCACCGTAGGTCTTTCTCACTCCAGTTGCTTGCAGTACGTTCATGACACTACTATGATTCTGTATTTAAAATACAATTTTCAAGCTGAAGCTTGGAGGTACCATGTGAGTGGTGTAGGGTCGAGGGCAGGGGTGGAAGCATACACTTGAGAGTGTAGGTGGTGTGAAAAATACGAGAAGAGAGATCGAGTAGTCAGATTCTCTTGGTCCTATATCAGAGGTCCATGAATTGTCTATCTGCCTTTCTCGATGCGAGGTAGTGTCTTCCCAGCGGGAGCTGTGGGTGTCACCAGTGCCAGATCCATGAAATTCCCGTCAACTCCTGAATCCCCAAGTGGCTGATATCCTGTGATATGTACAATCAGAACTGTCAGCAGCCTGGGAATGAAGATATAGGTGATAAGAAGACCAATAAGGAGATACATATGTCCGAATCCCACGTAGACTACAAGATATCTGTCTATGAATTCTATATACTCCGTTGAGATCGAAGTACCCTGTGAGTGCATTCACGACAGTTGACGATCATGCCTGAAACTGGGAAGTAAGGCAATCACCACTGCTGCCACTATCAGAAATACCACCTCAATCAGAGCCACAAACACAGTCTTCGCAAATATTGCACCCACCATATTGCCTGAGAAGTGGATCAATGCTGCAGTCAGCGTACTCCTGTTGGTATTGTTGTAGACCCATGTCATAATGAATGTAAGTGGGATATTGGACGCCATGAAGATCCAGAACCGGGCAGATCCAAATCCCAATCCGTACTGAAAGGTACCGGGAATGAGAAACAGAGGGATGTGCCAGGCACTCCACACCACTCCCAGTATCAGGCTGGTTATCAGCGGCGAGTAGTCCTTCTGAATCCGATCGTGAGCAAACCCCCTCCAGCCCATCTCCTCGGGGAGGGGACCAAAGATAAACACCGAGAACGACAGTGATAGCAGTGCCAGCAGGCCGGTATCCTCAACTCGAACTGCAGGAAGTGCACCTCCCAGGCTGATGTCGGTTACAAATGCCAGAACAATCAGCAGTGGATGCAACAGTAATGAGATGGCCAGCCAGGGGACGCCAATGCGACGGATATCAAATGTCCTGATCCAGAAATTGCGTTGCCACTCCCCACCCTCTCGCAGATGTGTCAACAGCAGTGCAATAACAAGGGGACCCGCACCACCAATCAGAAACACCAGGTCAGAGCCCAATGGTGCTGACAGGACCCAGAACAGGGTGGACCATCCAAAGGTCAGCAGCAGGTAGGTTCTGCCACTTGTTCTCAATTCTTCCACACTCAAACTCTGGCAGTCCCATTAAGAGTGTTTAGGTCTACGTGGGCATCACGGTGCTGGTACCGTAATTTCGAGAGGACGAACTTTCGATTATCGTCAGATCCCCACTTGCTATATTTCGTAAAGCAAATTCAGATCAGAGCTCACTCATTGTAATTGGATTTTTCAGTACAGATAGGCACTCACAGGTAACTATCCAGTTCGGAGCAACAAACCTCGTCATGACTCTCACGTTGTCAGGGATAAAATGCATCTCGATTTCCCGAATTCGGGAAGTACAGCGTATAATTCGTCATATTTACTCATTTTTATATAGGCGCAGCACCCTTATTACTTTGGTATGGGAAGACTTGTTGATCCTCATGTAAATGTAAGACAGATCGCCATAGACTGGTCCCCGGCATTGCTCCTCTTCCTCGTCTACAACTCAATTCGAGGAGTGATCAATGCAGTGGGTGAGGTCAATGTTGAGGGCATCTACCTTCTCGAGAAACGTTGGTTTGGTTGGCTTACACCTGATGGGGAACCTCTGGCATTCTACTTTGCCGATGTCAATTCACCCCTGCTCACCCTGTTCTCGGTGGGAATCTACTCCCTTCATTTCTTTGTGCCATTGGGTATCTTTCTCTATCTCGGCTATATTAGAC
>JAEOUB010000265.1 GCA_016839545.1 Candidatus Kariarchaeota archaeon
CCATAAATCATGAAGGATCCCTTTGGTAGGTACTCACCAGACGGGGGTGTCAAACTGACCTGATCACTCTCGACTGCAAAGGCATCTGACATGGGTAATTTAGCCTTCCAACCAGAAGAGTAACTCACTGCAAGTTGAGCTGCAATGCGCTTGGTATTCTCTGATACATTTCCCGCATTCTTGATAATCACCGCCGATGCACCTTGCAAATTCGCATGAAGAAAGATATCATCCCCATCTAGATATCTTTTCACCAATTTCTCATTACTCCCTGCATCAAACCCACCGATAATGAGAGTGTTATTAGGAGTCTTAGCCCAGTGGAATTTTTCATACCAGTTCTTTCTTCGCTTGAGAATCACCACCTTGTCTCTTTGTTTTGCAAGATTGGAAGCAACTTCGTGATCTGCCTGAGAGATACGATCATTTGTCCTCAGTATGGCAATTTCTGCACCCTTGGCCTTCTTCTCCGATCTTTTTGCCTGCGTGTAGAGATGATTGGCATTGTCGGTCAATGATTTGCGAAAATCAACTGCAACAGAGTATTTCTGATCAGCATTCTCAAGGTTAAGAAATAATTTAGCCTGATCTGGAACAACTCTGTCAAGGAGAAGGGCGGCAGCCATTCCCTTTCCCTTGCCGATCTCTAATTTCTCAATAATTGTATCCCAAGGCATATTGTTCTTCTTTGCATTGTAAACAGTACTGATCAGTTCAGAAGCAGGTTGAAAATTAGCATAAAGAGCATCAGCTGCATTTCTGAACTCAACTGCCTGAGCTTCTAGATTCTTTTTGTGTTTAGTCTGCTCTTCAAGTTGGGTCTGCAACTTATCTTGCAATGTGGTCAACTGCTCAGACTCACCTTCAAGGACTTCATGTTTTTCCTGTGCAGAATAGAAGACATCAATGGCAGACCAGAAGGATGTGGGTTCGTATATCTCTAGCTCTTCCTCATCTGCGATAGGTTGCTTCCAAGGAAAGATTTTCACAACATCTTCAGGACGGAAGGGAATAGTGTCATCACCCCATTGCTCATCGTAAACAGTCTCTTCTTCAGCTGTCTCCGATCCTTCCTTGTCTAAATAGACTAGCGGGTCATAATCGTGGTTTTCAAGCCTGGTTTTCAATGAATTGGCTAACTCGACAATACTATCTATCTCTTCGGGAGTTAGTTCATCAGATCCCTTCTTCCGTATATCAAGCTCTTTCAGAAGATAACGTGAGTAATACGGTCCCAAACCCAACCATGTGTTGAGGGCGGGTACCAGACGAGGAATATCTGTCAAATAGCTTTCCAGGCCATCGGTACCGTTTCGAAGGAGATCTCGAGGTTGAGATGGCATATCTTCGAAGATACGTCCTGGATGAATATCACGGTCACGCATTTTCCGATATCGCATTGCTGATGTGATCTTGCCCTTCGGATTGACCAAGATCATGTTACCTTCTCCAAACAACTCCAACACTAGCGTATAGGAGGGATCTGGTCCAATACTTAATTTCACCAAACGATCCGTTTCAACCTGTTCAACCCAATTGATCATCTTATTTCGAAGGTGACTTCTCAGTGTCATTGCAAAATTTGTGGGCTCTTTTGGCATCTCACGATTGAATGATGTCAGATGATAGCGCACACCTGGCTCAACAAGTAGGAATCTAAGTCCAACTTGAGGTTGTCTTAACTTGAAAATAAAGATCTTACCAGGTATTTCGTAGATATTCACAATCCAGGATTTCTCTACAATTGTACGAATCTCATGTGTGATTACCCTGACATCTATTCCTGTGAGAGTCATACGATGTCTCCTACATTTGAGAAAAAATAGGTTCTGATACTTTCAGATCATTTGAGTTGGATCTTGGAACGAAATGCAAACACACCATTGTATTGACATGAGGGGCAACCAGAGGCTTCCAGCTGCTCAATAGTCTCGAATTGTTGTCCAGGTCCGACCTCAATAGTGACACGACAAATGCACCGGTATGGCTTTGTTACTAATGTCACTTCACCCTCATAGAATGGTCGAATGTGATGATCCTTTGAGAGTGGGACACTAGATTCTGTGGCACGAAGGGCAATTAGGTCTGAGGGTTCACTACCATCCTCATAGAGGTTGATACCTGGGTAAGTGCGCTCAATTGTCAATCCCATTTGGGGAAGAATAGAGTTGAAATGATCCCTGATTATACCAGAAGATGGGAGGTTGATCACAATGAAGTTGGATTCTCCGATCTCGATAATCTCTACTGCTCTTGAGAGAAAGACCTC
>JAEOUB010000266.1 GCA_016839545.1 Candidatus Kariarchaeota archaeon
GTAAGAAAGCACGAGGACTCCGAAACCGTGGTATCGGTGCAGAGAAATCTCGTCCTTCAAGAAACGCTCACGGAAACAGAAACAAATAGTGTTACAAATGCTAGACCTGGGTTCATTATCCTTCACTGTATTCTCATATGTCACTGAGGAAAACGACCGGGTCGTCAAGGCACTCTACAACTGTCTACCATCAGATTACCATAATGAAAAGTTGGTCAAGATTGCATCTACCTCACAATTTGGTGATCCATTCATAGTCTATAACTACGAGACGGATGACAAGGCGATGATTGCAGCAATTCTACGTCATATCGGTTCCAAACTCAGTGATGAGAGCAAACGATATCTTACTGATAATCTGGAAAACAAAACTGATGAGGAGACTCGTACCGTGTATGTTCGATTGAATAAATACCAGGCATTCAATGAAGACTTGGTCGTGACAGAGGGAAACGATATCATTAAGATGGAAATTTCATACTTTGCCTACACCAAATCAGACAACAATCCTGCGGAAGTCTCAAAATTGTTAGCTGAGTATGGAATGACGGAAGCGTCTTCATGAATCTTGCTAACGTGGATCAATTGGAGAAATATATCTCCGTGGCGTCCTTTCTCAATGAGAGATATCTGCTCTTACCAGTCCCACGAACTGAGCTTCCCACATTAACTGATATCGATCCTGTCTCAATCCTGTCTCTTCACGAGAAGGAGATAGGTCAGAATGGAATAAAGAAAGCATTACAGAAGAACAGATACCAATACGACCTTATCGAAGTTATCCCCAAATCTGCAGGCACTGCTTCATTTGCAGTTCAGGATAACCGAGTGGATCTTATTAGATTGAATCCTGCTCTGGGTCTGAAAGTGATTAATTCTCGATATGCCAACCGCTTAGTAGAGGAATCAAAGATTGCAGTTCTGGATTTGAAATTTCTGAAGGAACAAAACAGCCGTGATATGCGAACCTGTCTTCGTTACGTGGCAACATTTGGATCCAAACAGGTGAAATATCTGCTTACAATGTCCGGTAACGGTCCCGAAGATTTGCGATCTTACCGGGGACTTCAAGCGCTGGGGCGATATCTTGGGATCTCCAACAAAGCAACATCTGAAAGTCATGTAATGGAGAGGATTGAAAGAAACAGGAAGAAGATCGATGGCACTATTCCTTTTGAGGGAGTTGAGGTACATGGTAGTGAAGATTGAACGTCTAAGATATTTCCTTGTGGAATTCTCCGGGGACGTTCCCGAGATAAAATCACTGGTACGTGACTTGAGAAAACAAGTAAGCTCACTTGAAGGTCAACTCGGGTTGGCAAAATCTGGTGTCCATGTTGTTGGTATCCAGGACACATTCGCAATTATTCGAAGTGTTCACGACAAGCGAGATCTTGTAGAATCTGCGATTCAACTTCTTCCCTATCTTGTGGTTGTCCGCACAGTAAGTGGCACGATCAAGAAAATCAATACTTTATTGAACTCCCATTTTGTGGATGAAACGAATGATTGAGTTTTTAATCCTCCCTTTCTGTGTCTCTACTGAGAAGAGACGATGTTAAAACCCCAAGATGAGGATGTTCACCTTCGTGGTGTGCTGACGATGATTATCTCCGCGACATTAACTGATCTTCTCTCTTTTTGATGATTGAAATGAACAGAAAGACCCTGACCAGAATTTACGAAATCATGGGTATTTATGACATAATTCTGGCCATTCCTCTTCTACTCTTTCCATCGTTTGCATTTAATCTATTCAAAGTGACGGAGAGTACCAACTCTCCTCTACTCTATGTGACTGCCTCTGGATTGATGGCAATTGGTGTCCTATTGGTATACTATGCCTCAAGTGCAAGTAGTCACAAGATGATCGGTTACTGTTCAGTCTTCATTCGTTGGCACTACGCAGCGAGTGTTCTGACTTCACTGGCACAGGGTTACGATCTCATTTTCATGATATTTGCAGTTACTGATCTCTTCACAGGTGCCATTCTTCTCTATGCATTGGTGAAAACGGAATAGCTCATTTTACTCTTATACGATGGAACTCGTAGGAATTATATCTTTCAAAACCGATGCTCTCATACAATTCGATTGCTGTTCTGTTCTCCTGGTTGACAAATAATGTCGGAACGCGTTTAGTCTTGATTGCCCCAAGAGTAACTGCTGTTGTTAAGGCTCTCCCGATACCCTTCCCACGATATTCTTCCTGTACGTGGATATTACCAAGCTGTACAGTGTATGGGGTCTCAAAATGTGTCCCAGCAGCTCCGATAATTGACCCATCCGACTCACAGATGACATAATTATCAGACTCCAGTTGGAGGGGGTGAAAAACTCCTTGAAATGTATCACCTATTGATTTGTAATAGCTTTCAAGTGCATCTGCATCATCGGGGATAGCTGCTCTAATGGGTGGTAGCTCTGAGATGTCACGAACTTCGATATCTTTGGTGGATATTCTCATTGCAATATCTGTGTAAAGATACTCAGTTCTGAAATCCCACTCATCCCATGGCCGTTTTCCGTGGTCATTCTCTGATTCTACTGGAAAAGGGAGTATGTACTCTGCATCAGGAAGCATAGACAGCATCCCAGCAATTGCTTCCCAACCAGTTGGGTCGACAGGAATTCCAAGTGAGGGTGGAGAAAAGGCACGAAAGATTGACCATCCACCAATTACCTGGTTGCCTTCTTTGATCGCAAAGATATCGCTTACCTTGTTCATTGGTGCATGAATATCTCCGATCACCAGTTGATTTCCAAATATATTGGAAAAGAGATTAATCATGACCATCCTCAACTCTTCATTGTCTCGTGCAGGTGAGGTGGTGATCATGAGTCTATCTCAGTGTAGGGCAATATACAGGTTATGATAGAGAGATAGCGTCGAGTCAGAGATTTGCCGCTTTACATGTGGGGCATGATCCCCCATTTGCCAGTAATGTTTCATGCTGTCCGTTATCGGGACAATCTGTTTCCGCCATACCACAGACAGTACAATCCTTACCGGTACTCCAAACCGTTGCGTGCATGGTGAGAGCAGCACATGAAAGATTAACTTTGGATGGATCTGCGGCTTCAGCAACTGGTTCGGTCGTTGCTTCTGACATAGGTTCTGAGGTGGGCTCAATTACCGTTTCCATCATAGGTTCTGTGACAGGGTCTGTGACAGGGTCCGTGACAGGATCAGAGGTAGTGATCGGATCTGATATCGGTTCTGGTGCAGGATCAGTTTCAGGCTCTGCAACTGGAGTTGGCTCAGGGTCTGCAACAGGCTCTGTAACAGGCTCTGTAACAGTTTGAGCAACTGATTCAGCAACAGGAGCTGCAGATGCAGTGACGGGTTCAGAAACAGCTTCACTTATCACTTCTGGCTCACTTTCAGTTCCAGACACCTCTGGAATTGGTGCACCACCATAGGTGGGGGATACGTCATGTCGGGGAGGTGACCCACTTGATCCAAATACCTGCTTGGCAGTTTCTGCAGGGGTTTCAGTGGGAGAACTCTCACTAGATACTTCAGGTTCTGTATCCGCTGGTTCGGGACTAACAGGTTCAGGAGTAACTACAGGCTCTGGAGCAGAATATACAACTGGTTCAGGTTCTGCAACAGGTTCGGGAGTAACTACAGGCTCTGGAGCAGAATACACAACAGGTTCGGGTTCTGCAACAGGTTCGGGTTCAGATACGGTCTCAACTACCGGTTCTTCTACAACTGGCGTTGACTGTACTGGTTCTGGTGCAGCTTGTCTGAATGTTTCCTGAACAGGGTTGCTGGCAGCTTGAACTGGCTGGGGTTCCTCCTGTCCTTCTGCACGAGCGTTAATTGCTGCTAGTCTAGCAGCTACAGTTCCCATCTTAGGAAGCTCATCCTCACGAACTGCGGAACCTCTTGCAACCATCTCGCGGTGCTCATCTGTTCCTGCTTGTACAATTCGGTCAGGGACCTCACTGGGGTCTGTGGTCTCGAATGAAGTAGACGTTTCCTCCTTGTGTTCTTCAACTGTTTTCGCTTCTTCGGCAACATACTTCAGTTCTCTCTGATCCTCAACAGATAATGCCTTTCTGTCTTCTGGTGCCATATTTGCTATCTTGTTGATGAGGTCGTAGAATGCTTTCTCTGTTTTATCCTCATCTCCTTCGTAGATTGTGTACTGGAGCGGCATATAATGGCGATCAGCGTCGATTTTCTGCATGATCTTCTGACCCATTCTTTTCTCCTCAATCTGTGAGTTCTTACCTATCCAGCAATAAATCGCCTCATTCCCATCGAGTACATAGACATCGTCAGATGTCAGGCTGGCTCGTGCTACGGGCACCTCTTCAGTAAATGCCTCATCCAATGCATCCGTGTCATTCTCAATATAGACACGGAACAGCTTGTACTCTACCATATCCAGTTCTGCTTTCTTGAGAAAACCGGGTGTATCATCATCTACAACATTGATGCTGAAATTCTCGCGAAATACCATGGGTTCCTCTCCTTGGTTAATGGTAATGACCTCGGGGGTACCTCCTCTTTCCTGATCAATTTTATTAATCAGCCAAGCTCCAACGGTATGTTCTTCTACAGAGCTATCCTTGCCAATCCAAATCCAGATGACTTTATTGACCGGGTCATCAAATGCATACACATCTCCATCAAATACGTCCATATCTGCGGAATAGTCCAAAGTTTCGAGATCTTGTCCCTTCACCCAGTAGACCTTTTTCATCAATTTTGCTACCACGGAATTACCTTAAAACTCTAATGGCGACATGTGAATCCTTGCCAAATTCAGATCTCGATTTTCTTCTCTCCGATCAATCAGTATAATCAAAGACTACTTTCATTGCTTTGGATTTCTTCTTGTTGGCAAGTACATTGATGGCTTCGCGATATTCACTGAGTCTCATCTTGTGAGTGATCAGTTGTGATGGATCAACCATGCCACTTCGATAGATCTCGAATGCAATCTCGTCCGTATCCATTACTCTGTCATCAAATTCTTCTCTCCCTCTACCATAGGATCCGATGAGATCTACTTCCTGGTACCATACCGGTGTGAGATCAATTGAAGACAGGTAGAGATGTACACCTACCAGAACAACAGTTCCCCGTGCCCGTGACCATCTCACCGAGTTTTTAATAGTATCATCTGTAGAGACACAGTCATAGACGACATCAAAACCACCCAAAAGCATCTCATTGGAGAGCAATCCTTTGAAATGGTAGGCATCGGTGAGCTCTGCGATCTTGGTATAGTCCTGTTCCCTCAATGGTATCCCACCGTTAGCCTCGACCATCTCTGCCTGGAAGTCATATCGTGTGAGTACGTATACCTCTGCATCGGGGGCAAAGTATTTTGCAGCAATGAGGGTTGCCATCCCAATGAACCCTGCTCCGTACACAAGTACCTTCTCACCAGCTTTGGGGGGTCTTCGCAATACCGCATGGATACCCACGCCAAGTGGTTCGGTCATAACGGCATGCTCATCCGAGATATCATCAGGTATTTTCATCAACTGTCGGTAATCATACTTCCAATGTGGCGCCCAACCCCCACCTGTATCGAGATGTTGTGACGATTTCTGTGAGGTGTTCTTGCAGAGATAGGGGAGACCTGACTGACAGGAATGGCATTCTTCCCTGCCTATCAAAGCACACGTCTGACCATGCATCACCGTCACACGGTCTCCTACCTCGAACCCCTCAACTGCCGGTCCTACTTTCGTTATCCGGGCCAGTATCTCATGACCAAGATAGATACGATTGTATCGAGACAGTGCGGCTGGGGCAACTCTGGGGTCGGCTCGTGAATTCAGCAGAGAGATATCACTCCCACAGATACCTGAGTAGATATGATCAACCAAGACTTCCGTATCGAATTCTATCTCGGGCTGGTCCATCTCTGCAACGTTGAATGGAGAGAGTCTGGAGAAAATAACTCCTGGCCATATTGTGTTTAGTGCCTTTACAAGCCCAGCTTTGAAAAAATTGCGTTCGACGAATCCGGCTTTCATATCTAGCATAATCTGATGGTTTTCTTAGGCTTTTGGGATGGGTACTATGGTACCTCGGGTAGGAAAAGTCAAAATTTATCGATCAATTCAGATCGCAATCTGGGAAATTATACCACATAACCACATTCCAACCGGTAATAACTCAAAGGGAAAATCATTAGCAGAAAGGAGCTAATAGTATCTGTCTATAGATTCTGACGAAACTGTCTTTAGTACAATTCTTGGATATTACACGCTTTGGTTGAAAGATTTATAGGACATTCCCTTTCCTTCAGGGTTGTGCCGCATGATGAGTTCGAAGAATTGATCCGTAAAGGGGAGCATGACTCAGCAGAGAACTTACTGGCGACACTAGACCTCAATGAATTGCAGAGAAAACAAAAATTGGCGATGCTTGAGATTGAGAGATCAGATTTCGACAAAGCTAGCGAGTTAACTCTATCCCTCTACGAGGCAGCTGATCCTTCCAATGCGAATGAATATGTGAAATCCGTTCAGTTAAGAGCCCTCTTTCTACACAAAAGAGGGAGATTGACAGAGACTGTGGATATTGTTGAAAATTTTCTCGACCTCTACGAGCCACAATTGAATGCTGACAGAGAGTTGCTTGACTGTTTCGGGTATATCTACAATAGTTATGGTAGCGTCTTGTTTCGTATGGGAAGACTCCAACCTGCATTGGGTGCATATACAAAATCCCTGGAATTCAGGGCCCAACTAGAAGATCTCTACCTTGTCGCCCTATCATTCGGAAATATTGCAATCATATACAATGAGATGGGGAAATACCCACTGGCAGAGGAATATTACAAGAAAGCTCTCGATCAGTTTATTCAGGGTGGTTTTGTCTATGAGTCCCGAATCACCCACAATAATCTCGGTGTGGTTTATCTTGACCAGGGGAGACTGAATGAGGCTGAGGTACATTTCGGTAGATCACAGGAGATCAGTGACGAGTATGCTGATGAGATGATGAAAGGTGTGTGTCTAAATAACCTCGGGAATGTGGCCAGAGCAAAGAAGGAGTTTGAGGTGGCAGAAGAGCGATATTTGGATGCTTTGGAGATACGCAAGCGTATAGGGTCAACATTCCAACTCGTGTATTCCTATTTCTATTTGTGCCAGAATTCATTAGATCAGGGTGATAGGGAGCTTGCCAAGGATTACCTCGATAAGCTCGAAGGGATTTCAGGTGAACATCCTGAAAATATTACATTTCACCAGATGTATCAGAGTATGAAAGGATCATACCTGAAAGGAAGTTCGAGGCAAAGTTCTCGATTTGAGGCCCGTCAGATCTTCCTCGATCTTCTTGAGCAAGAAACAAGTGATAGCAATCTCAAAGTGGGAGCATTGTTGACTACATGCGAATTCTTGCTTGAGGAGCTGAAGACTGCACAAGAGAGTGATGCAGTGGATGAGGAGCAGGAGATATTGTCAGAGATCGCTAAATACAGTGACAAAATGGCAACAGTTGCAAGTGAAGCAGGGATCATGATTCTTGATGTTCAGGCCAAATTCTTGCAAGCTTACATCGCTCTGTCAAACGTAGAGGTGGAGAAGGCCAAAGAATTGATTGAGGAGGCAGAATCGATTGCAGAGGAATATGGATTCAGTTACTTCTCTATCCGTTCTCCAGAACCCGAACCGAATGAAGAGAGACAACACACTGTCGGTAGCCTTGAGTCAAAAATGTCGATCAACAAGATTATTCATTCCCTACCCAAACTCAAGATCATCTTCTATCTGTTTGACAAGGAATGGGTTGGATTTACAGAACTCAGAAAGGAATTAGGTTTCTCGGCCGGAAACCTCGGGAAGCATTGTGACCAGTTGGCTGATGTTGGTTACCTTGAGAAGACAAAAATGCTGGATGAGGATTCCAAATTTGTCACTGTCTACCGGTTAACAGAGATTGGAATATCAGAATTCAGAAAATATGCCACCCATATCAGGCATCAGTTCCAGATAACTGAAATGATTTGATCAGGAGAGACCCAGTACCCAGAAGGGAATGAAGAAGAGGAACACAATCTCAAGTATGGCAAAAATTCTCTGTGGAAGAGTTATCAGATCCGGATTGTAATCCCGGGTATTGGATATCTTGGTATATAGGTACCAGAACATGAAGAAGAACACCGAAATACTTGCCAATAAGAGACTCCAATGAAAATACCAGATATGCAGAGCAATAGTTGCCACCAGAAATGATATCTGTGAGATCAGGAGTGAGAGTTGATGATTCTTGTAGTTGGTACCTACATCGTATATTCCGATCGATGAAATACAGATCCCAAAAACGGCTCCAGATATTCTTAGTACCCAATTGTCGATGCTCAGGAAACCCAGTGCTAGAAAAATTCCGCTGAGTGTATAGCCTATGTTGAACCAGAACGGTTGGTAGGCTCGTTTGAAAACTCGGTCATAGTTGTGGTGTCGGAATATTTTTCGGTTTCCAGTATAGGAGAGTTGAGTTCTCATTATTGAGTATCCATCATGCTTTTTATGCACGACCACTGCAATTACCGTCCCAATAAGATTAATTCCTGCCCCTAGATAAAACCAAAGTGGATTTACCACACGTACTTCCCAAGATATTCCATCATAATAATTTCGTTCAGAGTATACATGAATTGAGCTCTTTGGCCATTTCTTTCCCCTTTCCAATCAGCTATATATTGCAGCTTAGCGTGGAATTCGTGGAAAATAACTATCCTCAGTCAAATGGGGTGATCTCTACACTCATCAACCACGTCAGCATCAGAAATTACACAGAAGATGATATTGACGATTCCTTGCTAAGGACAATATTGCAGGCAGGTCAGAGAAGTCCAACTAGCTCGAACATGCAGGCATATTCAATTGTGGTTGTCAAAGACAAGGAGAGGAAGGCAAGATTGTCAGAGCTATCAGGGGGGCAACGGCATGTAGCCAACTGTGCTGTGTTTCTTGCCATTTGTGCCGATATATCACGTCTCGATGTGGCTCATCAGATCCATGGCACGTCACCAGGTAAGAACCTGGAGAACACTATCGTTGCGACAGTTGATGCCTCGCTCATTGGAATGTCAATTGCTACCGCAGCGGAATCCTTCGGATTGGGGACCTGTATGATTGGAGGTATGCGTAATTATCCAAAGCAGGTAGCAGAATTCCTCAATTTCCCTCCAGGAGTTTTTCTGGTATATGGACTGACAATGGGATGGCCTGATCCTCAAAAGGAGAACCTTCAGAAACCACGTATGCCTCTTGAACTTATTGTACATGAGGAGCAGTATAATCAGGATAATGTGGCTTCATCAATCCTGAACTACGATGCTCAGTTGGCTCAACATTATCGCAATACAGGTAGAGAGACTCCTGATGCCGCATGGTCCGGAATTATCTCTGAAAGGTTCAGTCAGAAAAGACGACCTCACCTCCATCGTGAATTGGAAGAATTAGGTTTCTCATTTGAGTGATCGTCGTACAAGAATAAAATGTGCCGGATTTTTTGACCCCAAGCCCCATGTTGTCATTCCCATTCCAAGAAAGAGGTTATTGTTAACTTTTCGAACTTCATCTCTCATTGACCCGGAGATAAGGTTTGATTGTAGATTGCGATAATCCAATCGCATTGTAGCTCTGCCATCAATCTCTGAGAGACCCTCGATTAATTCGAAATTCTGAGCAGCCTCCTCTCCATTTTTGGTCCGAAAGATATTGTATCCTTCCATTTTATCGGCTTGAAATCCTTTTCCAACCCATTTACCTGGTCCAAATAGGTAGTTGGTAATGAGATTAACCAGTCCAGACAGGATACCTTGGGGTAAATTGTAAGCATCAAATTCACCTGATAATTCATCCACACTGGGTTGGTGGGCAGATTGGAATATTTGAAACACCTGTCTTTTCGACAACTTGTCTCTCAAATCCTCCTCTGTAACTCCATCCAAGTTAATAGAATGATCTCTGGCTTCTATTATCGGTCCATTTTGCAGGATGTTGACTACGATGATCAGTAGCAGTATCCCAATTACTCCCAACATGATCCACAGAAGCATAGTTGGTTACCAATGCTCGTGGTAAAATCTTTTGCCGTTCCGGGTTCTGAACTTGTGCTTTGGAAAGAATATTTTCTACCACCTCTATTTGGTATGCCTGAACCTTCCTAATGGGTGGAAAAAAAATTGTTCCCTAGGTGTTAGGCTACTCTAACACTTTATATGGGAGAACCATGTACAAATATCTGAGAACAGATGGACTCACTTAAGCATCTTACCCTGATCTCAGATACCGGTCTGATGCTCTTTCACACCTCGTTCTCAGCAAAAGAGATCGATGAAGTATTGATCTCTGGATTCACCGGTGCAATCACATCGATTGCCAATCAACTCGGTGATAGTCTCAAACGTATTGAGATGAAGGATCAGACATTCTATCTTCATCCCTTCGAGAATTTTATCATCCTTCTGGCTACCAGTCCCAATCTTGACGAGGATTATATCACTCTCCGTCTCGAGATCCTACAGAACTCACAGAGCCTTCTGACAATGGGTACAGAGGACGATCTTGAAATGTTGATAGACGCTAACAACGAACTCCATCTTGAAATTGCTGAGCTTTTTGAGATTGATAATCTCAACTCTGCTGAGGGAGAATTTGATTTTGATATAGATGAGGAATTCGAATTTGATTTTGAGAATGATAGCCTTTTCGAGGAGGTAATGAGAGAACTTGACAAACTTGCCTAACCAAATAATTTGCTTTCGAATCTCTTCCAATCATCTGCTGGTAGATCTAATTCACCCAGTCTACCCACATCTCCATGAAAGTCTCCACCTGCTGTAATAAGCCAGTCTTTCTCTGCAATAATCATATCCAATTGTTCTTGACCCCAGCTCTCAAATTCATCTGTGATGATATATTTGCCCTTGTAGTTGTATATTCTTTCAACCCCATCAATATCTGAGTCTTTCAGTATTTCAGCAAGCTCCAGGAAACTTTCTTTCTTCCCCTCATGCCCATGAAGTGGATGTGCCCAGATCATGATACCACCAAGGGCTTTTACCTGCTGGATCCAATCGGTGAATTTGAGAGTGAACCTGTTCACCTGTATTGCCTTTCCATCTGCAAGATATTCATTGAAAGCCTCGTTAAAGTCCTTTACGTATCCTTTATCGACAAGAACACGAGCCAGATGGGGACGAGAGATCACATCAGTTGGTTGTTTGTCTCCTGTTTTCCCTGTTCCCGCAGCCTCCAATACCTCTTCAAATGTGATGTCAAAGCCAATGGCGTTGTCCTTTTCTATCATCTTCTTCATTCGCCAGATTCTGCTGTTCTGAATTTTATCAAGACTCTGAAGTAAGTCAGACTCAGGAGAGATATCAATCGTTGGAAAGAAAGCAAGTAGATGGACTTTTTTTCCTTCGACAAGGGTTGAAATTTCAATTGCAGGTATCAACTGACCCGAGAATAAACCGCCTTTCTTCTCAAATGCCTCCCTGCTCCCTTTCAAATTGTCATGATCGGAAATTGCGAGCACTTTGACACCTTTTCGTTCTGCATCAACAAGTATCTCAGAAACACTCCAGGTTCCATCGGAGTTGGTTGAGTGACAGTGGAGATCTATATTCATATGACAGATTTTGTTATATCTTCTAAAATGCTAACGATTGGTACTAGGAGTAGTTGACATGGAATCACTATTCTCGTCCTGTGATGTCGTTATGGTTGAATATGAGGATCTAGAGTATCCAATTTTCGGGTAAATCAATCAGAATTAAAGTAAGAAAAAATCAGCCCGACAGCCACCACTCCTTGGATTTATATGATAGTCAACAAGTGCAAGCA
>JAEOUB010000267.1 GCA_016839545.1 Candidatus Kariarchaeota archaeon
GGCGGACAGAAGGGGTATTTCCAGGCTATCCTGGGCTGTATTTAATTATAAACTTGACAATCCTCTGACGTAATTACAAGTTTGCTAGTTCTGAACCTACATTGGTATTCTCAAAGTTTTTATCACTTTCAATAATTCCCCGCATCCGTTTGGGGATTCCAAATTCCTTGAGTAATCTTGCCACATCAGTATCAAGAAAATCCTCTACTGATTTCTGTTTGATAATGAGATCTCTGATCCTTGATGCCTCAAACTTCTCTCTTTCAAACATGGGTGTTGTACGACATTCTATACCATATTCAGAAAATAACAGGTCAGTAAAGGGATTGTTTCCAAAGAAAATATCGAATCGTGGCAACAGACGTTTCAAATGAGCAACCCAAAGAGCGTTATCCATGATATCCTGAGTTGGAACTATCCAGTATCGTTTTGGATCTATTCCGGCATTATCAAGCATCACTCTCATCAGTTCTACTCGCTCCCCTGCGGTTAGAGGATTTTTCAGGGTATGCGAGATTTGAGCTGCTGCGATTCCGACAATTACCTCATCTACTTGTTCGAGAGCATGCTGTATGACTGCTAAATGTCCGAGATGTGGAGGTTGATATCTTCCAATGATGAGGCCGCGAGTTGTCAATTCATACGACTCAGGATTTCATTCGCTGAAATATTTTTGGAGTGATGATAGACTGTTGTTTACAAAGTGATTTTTTAGAGTCTTAATAGAACCAAAAATGATGTCAAGCCCAACTTTCACCAGCGACTTCCATTCTGTAGTGAATATTGCCATCTTGAATAGTTTGGGCTTCTTTTTTCTTGATTTCCTCATCCCATATGTAGCAACTGTCGAACTCCAGGCAAGTGGTCAACAGATGGGTCTGATCTTTTCTGTGAGAACAATCGGTTATCTCAGTATCGCATCGTTTGCAGGGTCTCTCTCGGACAATTATTCACCGAAAAAATTGATTATAATGGGATCAACTGGACGTGGTCTGGCATATTTTGTATTATACTATGCGATTGTTATCCGTGATTTGTGGATGATGGTATTTGGAAACCTTTTCCTAGGTATAATGGCAGGTTTTTTCTGGATCCCTCTCGATATCATCGTATCAAATAAATCCAAGGCTTCTCACCGTTCAGAAGCATTTGGCTATAGATCTGCAGCTATAGGAAAAGGAACGGCATTGGGTGCAATTGTTGGATTTACTGTATTCAATACATTCTCTGAGATCAATCCCGACCTCAGGCTAATGGTCTACCTTCCTCTTGCAATATACGGATTGGGGAATATTCTTGCTGCTTTGCAATATGCTAGGATTGATGAGTCACTTACAATCCAAGAGGGCATTGTTGTCCAGGAGAGGCTTTCCTATCGTGGCTTCTTTGGTTCTCTCTCCCCATCATTTCGCACCGCTCTTGTGGTTCTCTTTGTGACTATATTCCTGACCAGTGTAAATGGATCCCTTGCAAAACCGTTCCTTCTTGTCTACTTGACAACTAATATTGAGAGTAATCCCAGTCTTGCCTCCGCTGCTTATATCCCAGCAGGTATCAGTTCTCTTCTTCTGGCCCCTCGTATGGGCAGACTTGTGGATCAATTTGATCAGAGATTGACCCTGACGATAGGCATAGCTTTGGGAGCTATAACCACACTACTACTCATATCAACGACTTCACTTCTGGTTTTCTCGCTACTACTTATTCTGGATATGTCAATAGCCACTGCGACTGGTTTAATTGTGGTCAACATTTTCAGCAGGATCTCGGTTCAAAATCGAGGCAAAATCTTTGGATTACAGACTGTATTTGGTGATTTAGGGGCAATTTTGGGGCCACTGGCAGGTGGATTTCTGTGGGATGCACTTGGTCAGAAGTCACCTTTCTACCTCTCAGTTGGAGTGGAATTTCTCATTATTCCCGTTATTCTGTACGCATATCGACTTATTCTCCCCTTTCTCTCAGAAAAAATCTAGGTGAAATTTGTTATTTCTGGTTATAGAATGGTATCTCCAATGATATTTATTTGAAAATATGCTCCCAAAATATCTAGTAACAAAGCATCAATCCATTCCTTGCAATGGAAACACGAATAACTTCTCATTTTATAAGTAAAAGTTAAGTTATGGCTATTAGAAGAATGATAATTTAAAACTTTATTTAATTTTTTTTCCTTTATCTAGTTATCTTTAAATAACATGTACGGGGAACACGGTAAGATGTCAAACGGTAACGATGACAACACAAAAGATGCAAACCTCAGGCCAGGTTTTGAGCCAAAAGACGCCAACTTGACCC
>JAEOUB010000268.1 GCA_016839545.1 Candidatus Kariarchaeota archaeon
CCAAGGCAAAGATTGTGTCACCATTCTCTACCGTCAGCTTCAATTCTTCTTGGAGATATTTCCCTTTATGGAGGAGTTTTGGATCGGCCAATCCAAAGGCAAGCGCGATACGTGCTTTGAATTCACCAACAAGTTCATCTCTGAATGCTAATGCTTCAGTTTTTTCCAATTCATTCGTCTTCCCACATATTGGACAATTATCATTCCTTCGTAGCTCTAGTTCTGTGAAACTGTTGGAAAGCCCGTCATAGAACAGGTAATTCTTCAGTGGAACACCTATCTCCAGTAACAGTTTCATGATCTCCTGTGACATCAACCCAGAGATTATCGAAGAAAGAGTTGAAACAGAAGGCAAGGTGACTTCCTCTTTCTCGTCTGCTAACTCCTTCCTAGCCTGACCTAGCGGTGTGCAGGCCTGTGCCAATTTCTCCTGACTGACTAGCGGTTGACATTCAAAACATGCAGTTTCATATGGCTGGATTGTCTGGACATCACCCATAAAAGCGAACATACCTCCATTAACCATTGGCACCTTTTCATTGAGTGCAAGAGAATTTGCCCATCTTCTGCCCTGGAAGGTATCAAGACAGCATGCAATTACCGAGGTATCGCTTTTCATAGACTTTGGTAGTTCCTGCATTTTCTTTGGAAATGCAATAATTTCAATATCAGGGTTCAGAAGTGAAAGCTCACGGGCTGCCACCTCTGCTTTGTTCTTTCCAATGTCAGCCGGTCTGAACAGTAATTGTCGATTCAGATTACTCAGTTCAATTGTATCATAGTCTACAAGAACTAACGTTCCCACACCACTCATTGCTAGATTTGTGGCTACATAACTTCCTGTTGCCCCAACTCCCAATATTAGGACTTTCGCTCCAGAGAGTTTCTCCTGAGACCAATCTGGTATTAATTCCTGACGGGAATATCGATGATCAGACATCTTCTTAGAAAAGTGATCCACCCTCAGTCCGTGCAATGAGGTAGCATCTGTCACCGTCGGCAAGCCCAACTGATTTTAGTGAATCGGCGTCATTGAGTTGCTGACCACGGAATACCACAATGACTGTAGCTGCAGGAATTCTTCTCTCCTGTGCAACACGTGCCTTCAGCTTTGCAACTGTATCATGAGCTTCCATATCTAATTCGATGGGTGCACCACCCCCTATTGCTGATACTACTTGTAATCGCATAATTTATCTAATTTAGCTAGGGAACACCTCAATATAAAAGATTGAGTGAATGAGATCACAAATTTGAACTTTTCAACCCGCTGTACCTCCCCTTGACGTGAAAAACATAATGCAACCATTATGTTTTTGATACTGCTGGGTCATAGACAGGTAATGGTGACCTCGGGGACAATTGTCATCAAAATCGGTGGTAGTACTCTTTTTGATGGAGACGAGATCCGCATGGATCTTATCAAGCAGTGGGTAGAGATCATAAAATCACTAAGAGATGACGGATATCGCTTAGGTATTGTCATTGGTGGTGGCATACCAGCACGCAAATTTGCTGCAGCTGCTAGGGAACTGGGAGCAACAAACAGCTATCAGGATCTTCTAGGAATTGAGGCAGCCAGACAAAATGCCAGGCTCTTCATAGCAGCACTACCCGATGCCTATCCTGATCCACCACAAACCTACCAGGAACTGATTCGAATTACTGCCTCAAACGATCTTGTGATAACAGGAGGATTTCAACCTGGTCAGTCCACAAATGCAGTAGCATCGCTATTTGCCGAGCATATGAGGGCTGATTATCTGTTCAACATGTCAAATGTTGCTCAAGTCTATGACAAAAATCCCAAGGATTTCCCTAATGCCAAACCCTTTGACGTTCTGGATTATCACAAATTCTCAGAAATTTTGTATGATAATGATCAGCTTCCCGGAACGTACGAGCTTTTTGATCACATAGGAATTGACATTGTTGCACGATCCCAAATCAAGCTTGTATTCATCCATGGTGATCATCCAGAGTACCTTCTAGACACCCTCAAAGGCATCCATCGTGGAACAGTAGTCTCATGAGTTCG
>JAEOUB010000269.1 GCA_016839545.1 Candidatus Kariarchaeota archaeon
AAGCGTACCTATCGCCGACGTCTGGCAAAAGCACGTGAGGAGGGCAAAGCTCTCACTGATGCTGAGAAGGAGAAGCTCAGAAAAGAACTTGGTCTGGATTCCATCATCGTCGAGGAAAGTATCGCCGAGGAAGAAGAGCCGGATGAAGAGGCCATGCCAGAAATACCAAGCTTTGATTTCTAGTTCTCTCTTGCAAAAATACAGCCACTTTGGTACCATATCTTGTCTGACTCAGATGTCAAATCTATGATATCCCCTACTAGACTTATTAGGTAGATGTACATTGGGGTTGCTATGAACCTTTTACATAATACTATGATATGTATAGTAATATTGTCGCTTACTATTGGTACTGCCTACCCCACCGTGGCGCAGACTACTGAAAAAGCTGATTGGATTGCTGAGGCTCTCTCCACCATCGCAAATGGTGATTACCCCAGGATAAAGGCAATTTCCTTCTGGGCGGACAGCTGGGAGGATGATGGATTTGATGTCGATCTTACCCTGGGCTCATCACCTGAAGCACTAGAGGCATATCGAGATGGTATCGCATCAGATGTGTATGTGGAGCTACCTCAGTTTGAAAAGGTCGGTGACGACTTTATCTTGGCTCCCACTGAGGGGGTCTACCATGGTGCCTATACCAATCCTGATGGTGAGGAAGACGGATTGACAGCAACCCAAATCTCTGATTTTGAGACCGATGTCGATAAGGGACTCACGTGGGTCTACTTCTCAAATAATTGGGAGGGAGGAATTGAATTTCCCTCTGCAAATGTACAGACCGTGGTGGATCAGGGTGCGCTTCCATTCATCCGATTGATGCCACGCAGTCAATATGATACCCATGAGGAGAATATCTTTACCCTTGAGAAGATCAATGCAGGTGAATTTGACGCTGACCTGCGTCAGTGGGCACAGGATGCAAAGCAAGCAGATACCCCCCTGTTGCTCGAATTTGGCACTGAGGTGAATGGTGACTGGTTCCCATGGAATGCCAAGTACCACGGAAATGATCCCCAGGTATTTATTGACAGTTATCGACATATCGTCGACCTGTTTGACAGTGAGGGGTTGATGAATACCACATGGTTCTACCACGTAGATGCTGATAGTGTACCCGAGGAAACATGGAATACGCATGAAAGTTACTATCCAGGAGATGATTATGTTGATTGGATTGGTATGAGTGTCTATGGTGTGTTTGATCCCTCTGATGACTGGGAGTCTTTTACAGAACTATTCGACTATGGATATGAAGCGCTATCAGGGATATCAGAGTCAAAACCTCTTGCCATCCTGGAATTTTCCGTCAACGAGTACGGTGAATCAGACGGTATTCTCAATAGCCCGTCAATACCGATACTTTTGGGAATCGCTTCTATGACCCTTCTTAGAATTGCAACGAGGAAACGGTGATCACTCCACTTACACCATTGACATATTGGGAGATACCTGAAATCTTACAGGGACTACATTCTCAGGGATTACCTTAATAGTCAGAAATACATAGTTCAAACACTATCAATAATATAGTAATAATTGGCAACCATCAATAACCAACGGGTAACATTTTAATATTGTCTGACATTTCCATCCTTGGAGTTCATATGAAGCGCAAACTCACATTTTTTTCATTAACACTCATGATCCTGCTGCTAGGATCAATGCAAACACCAGCACAATTTTCTGATACATTGTCTGAAAATCTGACTCAAACCACGTAGGGTTGGGAAGTGACTATTGCCACAGGTAACACGGGTGATATTTCTGAAGGTGATACCATCGATTACATCCTTGATGAAGCTCCCGCTGGGATGGACTGGTACGAATACCTGGAACTTGGAGTCGTCGTCAAGGCAAATGGGATCCAGGTAGATATTGATGCAGACTGGTCCACCTATTCTGATCTTGAGGCATTGTCGATTCTGTTTGTTCTAATCTGGGTCTTCCCAGTCTCTGAATTTACCTCTTTTAATGGGTATACCGTGGATGGAAATGAGGCATTCGATGATTATGGATGTACCTACTCCATGAATTCCGGTATCCTGTTAGAATGGGATATCACAGAGGGTCCTGACAGGATGGTATTCGAGTATCGTGAAGGTGGAACCTACATGGCACCTGTGAGCCCTGTGTTCATTATCGCAGGTCTTGTAGCTATTCCAATTATTCGCCGCAAATTGAACTGATCCCATACCTGATGACTAACTTGTAGTATCGTGGTCTTCACCGAATCATATCACAGAATTTAGATAAGACACAGTAATATCCCATGTATGCTTGATCCCAAGCTCCTGAGAGAGAATCCTGAGATGGTCAAGGAAAATCTCGCACGACGTAAGCAACCAGAATTATTGGAGATGGTTGACGAGTTTGTACAAGTCGATAAAGACTGGCGAGATGTTGACCAGGAAGTGAATCAGCTCAGACAGAAGAGAAATGTGGCCTCCAAAAGTATTGGTAAGGCCAAGGGCGATGAGAAACAGGCAATGATTGCCGAGATGAAAGAAGTCAACTCACAACTCTCATCTTCAGAATCCCGTCTCAACGAGCTTGTGGAAAAACGGCAATTCATCCTCGATCGACTTCCCAACCTGCTGGACGAGACTGTCCCCTACGGTGAGTCAGACGAGGATAATGT
>JAEOUB010000270.1 GCA_016839545.1 Candidatus Kariarchaeota archaeon
CCGCCTCATCTAATTTCTTTTGCCCAGCATTGGCACCATATACCAGAAAGTCAAGATTTGAACTAATTGACTTGTGCCATATGACACCACGGACCTCCAATTCCATCTCCAGATCCTTCTTGGAATAGCCTTCTACAGAACCCGTGACGTAGATTTTCTTACCACCAAAGGTACTATCTTCGACTCCATCTAGATCTTCTTCTTCAATCTCATCTCCATCTCCGAACCAGGCATCAAGACCACGTGATACTTTCTTCTTTCTCTTCTTGCGTTGTTCCTGAGGTGAGAGCAGGGTGATATCGTGTGCTAATATCTTATCACCGGTTTCAGGATCATTCACACCTTCAAGGATATAGGCTGCAGTTAGGTCTGAGACACCCTCCAATTTCACGAGTTCACCCTTGTTTGTCGTCTTGAGCTCCTGATACGATGAATAGCGATCAGCGAGAACTTTACCCATTTTTGGGCCCAGGTTCTGAATACCAAGTGCTGCAAGAAAGGTCGCAAAAGGAAGTTCTCTGGTTTTCTCTATCTCCTCGAATATCTTCAGACCGTTGACTCCCAGATGTGTCTCGAGCATTGTTTCCGAAAGAGCATAGAGGTCAGAGTAATGGGCCAAAAGCCCTTTGTCATAGAGTTTTTCTACACTTTTTCCCCCTAACCCCTTGATTTCAGTCTGTCGTATCCAGTAGTTTATCCGCTGTATATCACGTTCTCTACAAGTTATTCCTGTACATCGAAGATCCACGCCATCACGTTTTGCCAAAGAACCGCAGGAAGGACATACTTCTGGGAATGTGTAATTCTGGTCTCCTTTTTCAACAACTTCCAAGATTTTGGGAATGACATCACCAGCTCTGATCAGGGATACTTGATCACCCGGTGCTACCTCCAATGTCTCGATCATCTCCGCGTTGTGAAGTGTTGCTCGCCTGATTGTTGCTCCGGCTACCTCTACAGGTTCCACCTCAGCCACTGGAGTAATTACACCTGTCCGACCTACTTGCCAAGTAATTGCATTGACTGTGGTGATCTCACCCTTGCTCTGGAACTTCCAGGCGATTGACCACTTGGGATGATGTTCGGTGAAACCTGCAGAGTCACGATCTGACGCAAGATTATACTTGAATATAATCCCATCAATCTCAACCTCAAGGGAACCCCTCTCATCACCAAATCCTTTGAAGACATCATCGATTTCCGCCGAGGTAGGTGATTCCATTAAGACTCTGTCTGCTATGTCAAATCCCCAAGATTTGAGTAGCTTCATCTGCTCCATATTTGTCATGTCTTGTCGGTGACCAACAAGTTGCCAGGCCATAAATTGCAATTTCCGGTTATCAAGTACTCTAAGACTTTTCTGCTTAAGTGTCCCTGCTGCCAAATTTCTTGGACTTGAGTACTGATCAGCTTTCGGTAGTCGGGAATTGACTCTCTCAAATTCTGAAATTGTCATATAGACCTCGCCACGGACATTTACAGCTTCGGTGACAGGAATAGTTTGGGGAATACCCTGAATTTTCATACATTCTAGAGTAACATCATCTCCTGATTGGCCATTTCCTCTCGTGGCTCCTTGACGAAGTTGCCCATTATTATAAATAATTGAAAGTGAAAGCCCGTCTACCTTGTATCCAGCTGTGATTTGCCCCATACTAATATCATTGGCCCATTTTGTTACCTCAGCCAACGTCGTGGCCTTTTGAGAGGAAAGCATGGGCGGGCTGTGCTGAACTTTCCCACCGGCTGGTGTACCAACGAGGTGAAGTACAGGATTGTCTGGGTCAAGTTGTCTCAGGGTATCCTCAAGTTGATCATATTCTGCATCACTGATTATAGGTTCTCCATTGTAATAGAGCTTCTTGTGACGTAGTATCTGAGCTGCAAGTTCCTCAACTGAATTGGAATCCATCGACATACAATCGTAGTGATTTGACTTTTTAATTGTTTAAGTCCTGACTAAGAGTGAATTAACTTTTCTTTCCAATTTCCATCTTGTTTTCAAGAACAACACGAGGTGCAATACCCAATGACATAAGTTCCTGAAGCAGAAGCTTGAATGCATACGAAATGGTGATTGGGGAGATGGTTGTCTGTTCACGGCATACAGGACACTCGGTCTTGTCAAGTCTCCTATTTCGCTGAGCAATGAAACCACATTTCTCACAGAATAGTGCCTCAGATTTGTCTGACTCATCAAGTAACCGCTCCTTGAGAATAAGGGCGGTACCATGACCAATAAGACAATCACGTTCCATTTCACCGAATTTCAGACCTCCTTCTCTTGATCGACCCTCAGTGGGTTGACGGGTAAGAATTTGTACGGGTCCACGGGCACGGGCATGGATCTTGTCATTAACAAGATGGTGCAGTTTCTGGTAGAACGCCACTCCGACAAACACATCGGAAATTAGTTTTTCACCAGTCCTTCCATCATACATGACCTCTCGTCCATATTTTTGGTATCCAATCTCGTGAAGTCCATCTTTAATGTCATCGGCTGATACTCCCTCGAATGCAGTAGCATTCACCATGGATCCACGGGCTGCTGCCCACTTACCTGCGAGGAGCTCCATCAGTTGCCCGATAGTCATTCGTGAAGGAATAGCATGGGGATTGATGATAAGATCAGGAGAAATTCCACTCTCTGTGAAAGGCATGTCTTCTTGAGGGATTAGAGTTCCCAGAATACCCTTCTGACCATGTCGAGATGCAAACTTGTCTCCTAGTTCAGGAATTCTAAGTGATCGCATTTTCACTTTGATGAGACGATGACCTTCGGAAGTTTCTGTGAATATTACAGAATCTGCAACACCAGACTCACCAAATCTCATACTTGTGGAAGTCTCTCTTCTCTTCTCCATGGGTTTGTCGAAATCTTGCTGACTTTCATGGAACCGCGGGGGTGATGTTCTTCCAATGATAACTTCACCAGCTTTTCCATCAATCTCAGTTTCAGGTTCCACAACACCATCTTCGGAGAGATGACGGTACATTTCCCTTGCTTTGAAACCTCTGACATCCTCGGATGGTATCTCAAAGGCATCTTCCTGACCACCAGGATATTTCCTCTCCTCAGCATCATAGGATCTGAAGAAAGTTGAGCGACCAAGCCCACGATCAACACTGGCCTTGTTCATGATCAGTGCATCTTCCATATTGTAACCATTGTAGGAAAGAACCGCAACGACAAAGTTTTGTCCTGCTGGACGCTCCTCGAAACCAATGGCAGTCATACCGTTGGTACGTACCAAAGGCTTCTGGGGATAATGCAGGATGTGAGCACGTGTATCAAGTCGAAGTTTGAAGTTTGCAGCATACAGACCAAGGGACTGCTTAGCCATACCTGCCTCATACACATTTCTGTCTGATCGATTGTGCTCTGGGAAGGGAATAAGGGATGCACAGATACCCAAGATTGTGGCAGCTGAGATTTCAAGATGAGTATGCTCTCTGGTAAGATCTTGGTGATTGATAGCAATCAAAGCATTTTCCTCTTCCTCAGCATCCAAGTACTCGATAAGACCTTGACGGACAAGATCCTTCCATTTCATCTGTTCTTCTCTGACTCGCTGGACGTGATCAGGAACGAGCTTAGATCTGCCATCTTTAACAACGATTAGGGGACGTCGTACTCTACCCTGATCTGCATTAATCTGTACTTCCTGGGTCTTGTCATAATATGCGACATTTACTTCAGGAGCAATCTGACGGTTTCTTCTTTCTGTACGGATAGTATTTGCAAGCCGGTTACCATCATCGATGTGACCAACAAGTTCACCGTCAAGGAATACTCTTGCCCAATCTTTGTCAGGTGCGTCATCACCCTGTTCGACACCAAATGCCTCCAAATCCTCGAAAAGGTAGGAACTGTCAATCTTGGTTGAGATGTATGCTTGCAATGCAAGGTTCTTCACCAATCCACAGTTTGGACCTTCTGGTGTCTCATTTGGACAGATCTTACCCCAGTGAGTAGGATGCAGATCTCGTGCCTCGAAATGAGGTTGACTTCGGCTGAGTGGTGAGACCACACGCCGTAGGTGAGACAGCGATGACATGTAATTGGTACGGTCAAGTAGCTGTGAAACACCAGCTTTGCCACCAACCCAATTACCTGTAGCCAATGCATGACGGAGACGCTCTGTAATAACATCTGCTCGCACTGCAGTTTTCAAAGCACCACCTTTCTTGTTTGCATTTCTCTCTAGTTGATACTTGATATCTCGTGTGAGACTGCGGAATGCATTTCTAAAAAGCAGAAGGAGGAGATCACCTGCTAGGTTTAACCTCTTGCTTGAGTAATGATCTTTGTCATCTGCCTCACGCATACCAGACTCGAATTCAAGAACTCTCTGAGCCATAAGACAGAGGAAATATGCTTTCTTAATCCTGTCACCTTCTTCATTTCCAAGGTGAGGCAGGAGATATCGATCGAGAACCTGTTGAGTCCGGTTCATTCGATATTCTTTTGTTTGACCGACTGCAACTCGCTTTCCAATGTAATCAAGTGCGTCATCTTGTGTTCGTACTTCTTCACCTTGAAGAATTGGCAAGAGTTTGGATTGAATACGTGGGTCAGTGCCAATTTTCCCAGCAATAGCCCTATCCTTCTCAAGACCCAAAGCTCTAAGGAGAACGATCAACGAAATCTTTCTAGAAACTGAAGGGAACGATACCTTCAAAGTACCATCCTTTCCACGTTCAAGGGTAACAGGAGCACGGAACCCTTTCATTGTGGAGAAAACCTTTGCTAATGAGGTGATGGGTTTGTTGTTCAACCCCTCAACCAGAATACGGTTGGGAGCAAGATCCTCCTGAGTAACAAGTACTCGCTCAGATCCATTGACAAGGAAATATCCCCCAGGGTCGGTGGGATCCTCACCCATTCGAATTAAAATATCCTCGCTTGGACTGCCCATTGTCAGACGACACTGATCAGATTTCAGCATGATAGGTAAATATCCTATGAAGACCTCATCTTCATTGTTGTTGAGTGGCTTCTTAATTGGAATTGCCGAATTCTGGTCCTCTTCAAATCTCTGTTTCATATTGAGTTTGAGTTCACCAGCATAAGTGATATTTCTGATCCTGGCGTCCATAGGCCATATCTCAGTCTTGCTACCATCTGCTTCTTTGACATATGGTTCCTCAAGATTGATTTGACCGAATTCTACTACATAATCTGCATCATCAGGTTCTATGCTTCCTTCTTCATCCACTACCAGCTGAAGTCCCTCACGGACAAAATGGTTGTAGGAATCAAGGTGCTGCCTGACGAGACCTAGTTCTTTGAACATAGAGTTGAGGATTACCCAGGAATCCTCGGCTGTGATGTGATCATCATCTGTCATGGAAAAAAATGCTCCTCTTACTGAGACTCAGGCGCGCTAATTGAGCTCAGTAGTATCACCTCAGATTTGATTAATAAAAGGTAAATGTTCGTGACAACTGCTATCATTGTTTGAGAATATGGATTTGCAAGACACCGATTGGTTGATGTCAGTTAATCAATCCCATTGCCCAACCTAAATAAAGCAATGAGAGTAATGGGATTGGAAGGTGC
>JAEOUB010000271.1 GCA_016839545.1 Candidatus Kariarchaeota archaeon
CATAGATCAGCTGAAAGATCTACACAATTTATCTACAAAATACAGGCTGTGGTTCCATGTCGATGGTGCATACGGGGCATTCTCCCACCTTTCAAGCCATTCCGAGGCATCAAAAACCAATGCCCTGAAACTTGCGGATTCAATTGCATTGGACTGTCACAAGTGGTTCTACACCCCCTTTGAGGCAGGTATTGCACTGGTTAGGGAGCATACCTTAATGAAACATGCCTTTGATCTCAGTGCCCAGTACCTCAAGGATTCAGAAATGGAGCAGGATATCGAGCTGCAGAGAAATTTCAGATCCTACAGTTTTCAACTTACCCGAGAGATGAGAGGACTCAAAGTATGGGCAGTATTTGCAGGCATGGGTCTCACAGGGATCAGGAATGCAATCACACGTGATATCCTCAAGGCTGATTACCTGAAAGAACTCCTCGAAGAGCATCCCCAATTTGATGTACTATCCAAATCACTGAGCATCGTCTGTTTCAGGTACAGAGGATCTGAGGAGGATAACATCAGCATTATTCAGTCGATCCTTCAAAAAAGTACGTTCTTTCTGAGTAGTACCAAACTGGATGATAGAACCGTACTGCGTGTCTGTTTTCTGAATCGACGGTCCAACCTGGATGACATTGATGAATTTGTGCAGGAACTTGAGTCAATAGTAACTGAACTCTGAGTCAGTCACCAATTCCACCCAGGTACTGTTTCTGCAAATTCAAGCAGTATTCCTCATCGGCAACCACGTTGTCCACAATACCATCATCCTCAATCCGAATAACTCTGAAATTGGGCTGTACCAGCATGAAATCATGCGTGGCAAGAACACAGGTGAGGCCAAGTTCTGCCAGCTCTATCATCACATTCATCACCCGAACCGCCAGTGCAGTGTCAAGATTGGCAGTGGGCTCGTCAGCCAGCAGGATGGGTGTCTGCTTGAGAACACTTGCCAGAAACGAGGTGCGTTGCTGCTGACCTCCTGATAATTCACGGGGCAATCGATTCTCAAAATTGAGGAGTTCCAATCTCTCAATCAGTGACTCATACATCTTCTCAAAAGAGGTGACACTCTCGCCGTCCTGGTTTTTCAGCAGCAGTGGTAGCTTGGAATTCTCTTTCACAGTTAGGCTCGGGTGGGCGATGTAGTTCTGCGTCAGGTAGCTTATTTCCTCAGTTCGCAACCGCCGCCGCTCACCAAACGAGCTCTTCAAATCAACTCCCGTCACCTTCAGCGTGCCCCCACTGGTATTCTCCAGTCCTGCAATCATGTTCATCAGTGTGGTCTTGCCTGAGCCTGAGGGGCCCAGCAGGACGACTACCTCACCCCGCTTCACCTCGAAATTGACCTTGGTCAGAACGGTGACATCACCATAGTTCTTGGAAACATCAATTGCCTCAATCATTGTCTCATCTGTGACTGATGTGCGGTGAAACTCGGCAATGACCTCCTCGTCATGGGGATCAATCAGCTCTGAAGGGACAGGTTCCAGGTATGCTCTCTCCTCCCCTTTCTCATGGCGGATACGCAGCTGCCTGCCCAGCTTGAGTCGACGTATCACACTGTCAGGAATACGTATGGAATTATTACTGTCTATAAACAGATTTGATGACACCTCAGGCTTCTCCTGCATGATCTTGTCAAAATAGACACTTCTGCGACTGAGCAGTTCAGAACCCTCCTCCTCGGATGCCAGCTTGCCATCAAGAATGAGCAGCGAGGTATCACTGACTGCCTGGAAGCGGACGTCGTGGGTGGCCACCATAATGGCCGTCTCCTCATTCAAAATCTGCCGCATCACCTCATACAGCTGGTACATACTGGTGGAATCCAGCTGTCCTGTGGGTTCATCTGCCAGGATGATCAGGGGTTTCTTTGCCACTGCCTTGAGGAAGGAGACACGCATGGCTTCTCCTGCTGATAGCTGGCCACAGGCATTATCACGCAGATGTTCCAACTTCAATACTTTGAGCAGCTCGTCAGTTCGTGCCCGAGCCTCTGTGGGTGGCCAGCCTGCCTGCAGTGTCTCCCAGGTGATTGCCTGGTGTACTGTCATTGAGGGATCGAAATTATGACGCCCAAACTGCGTAAATGTACCAATATATTTTCGTCGAAATTCCTGTCGCAGTGTGGCAGACATCTCGTTCAGTGAGGTTCCTGCGATGGCCACCTCTCCACTTGATAGCTCTTCCAATCCCGCAATAACTCTGAGCAGTGTGGTCTTGCCAGCACCTGAGGGACCGATAATGGAGACCAGCTGCCCGGGATGTATCACTAAATCACAGCCTCGTAGTGCACTGACTTTGCGATTGGTGCCACTCTCATTGAAGATCTTGATGGCGTTAATCAGCTCAACTGCTGGTATCTTTTTCTCCTCAGTTTCCAAATTACGGCTCATATCCGCACCTCCTTGATATGTCGCTGCGACAGCACAAAAATCCGCGATACCCAGATAATCAGGCTTGCAACAATCATTCCTGCCACCAGGCCGTAGATCAGCAGGGGACTACCTGTCCATGGCAGGTCAAGTGCCTCCTCACCAAAGAGCTGAGCCCCATAGGCAATAGTCCACCAGGTACCCAGCCGAAATCCAAGAAGACCGGGTAGTATACTTGCCAGAATCAGCTCCACAGACATCTGTGCCAGGAAGAACAGGTGTGATATCCCATTTCTCCTGTAGACTTCCAGCTCCAATTTACGACGCTGAAAGATCACATTTGCCAGGATC
>JAEOUB010000272.1 GCA_016839545.1 Candidatus Kariarchaeota archaeon
ATGGTATCTCGCCAAATTTTCCTTCTGCTGATTATCGAGGCATTTGTCATGGTCGCAACTGCTATACTTGCAGGAATGTTAATTGGCATCTTTGTGTCATCCAATTTCTTCATACTAATTGGAGGGAGCTTTGGACAGTTACCTCCGATCCAACTGACTTACCCGTTACAGACAACAGTTGCATTTGTCCTGGGAATGCTCTTGTTAAGTACCTTAGCAGCAGCAATTCCAGCAAGAAAAGTGGCACTTGAACAAACAGGTTCAATTTTGAGGGCGGAATAATATGAGTAACAATTTTATCAGTCTAAATCAAGTAACTAAACATTACAAAGATCCTGCCAGTGATGTCAGGTTTCAGGCACTTAGGGGAGTAGATCTTCAGATCAAGCAAGGTTCGATGGCATCAATCATCGGTCCTTCAGGCGCTGGGAAGTCAACCCTACTCAACATACTGGGTGGGATGGTAAGACCATCCACAGGGACTGTAACTATTGATGGATTTCCACTGCATTCACTCTCCGGAGATGAATTGAACCTCTTTAGAAGAAAAATCACAGGTTTTCTGTGGCAGATCCCGAGTAGAAACCTTCTACCTAATCTTACAGCACTTGATAATGTATTATTTGCAATGGAAGTGGGGAATTTCTCACGACAGGAGCGTCATAGCAGAGCTTTAGAACTTCTATCCCAGGTGGGTCTCCGTGATCGTATGGATCATAGCTTGGGAAGACTTTCAGGTGGTGAAGCCCAGCGATGTGGACTTGCAGTTGCTCTGGCCAATGAGCCCAAGCTGCTACTTGCAGATGAACCCACTGGAGAACTCGACTCTGAGACTACGATGGAGATTATCTCATACCTACAAGATCTAAACTCTGATTTAGGTACAACAATCGTAGTAGTAACTCATGATAATCGATTTGAGCGAATGACCAAACAATCCTACAATATACTTGATGGTAACATTGCAGGAATGCGTCGTTCACTATCCAAGGAAAGGATTCAGGATTGGTCAGGTGCGGAGCGTGAGGAAGTAGGAGTCGTCAATCAATTTGGTTTGGTACGAATTCCCAAT
The DNA here is from genome assembly GCA_016839545.1 of Candidatus Kariarchaeota archaeon. GTDB lineage: Archaea > Asgardarchaeota > Heimdallarchaeia > Heimdallarchaeales > Kariarchaeaceae > Kariarchaeum. Next base: position 1,073 of record JAEOUB010000272.1, read on the forward strand.
CACCTGAGAGAAAAGTATAATATCTCGAATTATGTCAAATTTATCGAGGATGAAGAATCAGGCAGGATATACATTATATCTGCCGATGAGGAGAGTGATTAGATGAGCAGTGAAGTACTACTTGACCTCCAACATGTAGAGAAAGAATATGCACAGGGCTCTTACCGGGTTCAGGCAATCAAGAATATTGATCTGGTCATCAACAAGGGAGAATTCCTAGTTATCCTGGGAAGAAGCGGATCTGGCAAAAGTACCCTTCTCTCCCTGTTAGGAGGGTTAGAACAACCGACAAAGGGGACAATTTCATTGAATGGGAATGATCTTGCTAAATACACAGAGGATGAATTGGCAATCCTGAGAAGATGGGAAATTGGCATAATCTTCCAACATTTCCATCTCATGGAAGCGATGACAGCTGTTGAAAATGTGGAACTCCCCATGCTCATAGCAGGAATATCAAAGAAGGAAAGACGCCCCTGGGCAATCGAACTTCTGAAACTTGTGGGGCTTGATGGTCGTGAAACTCATTATTCCAACGAATTATCCGGTGGTGAGAGACAACGTGTCGGTATTGCCAGAGCACTGGCTAACAAAGCAGACCTGATCATAGCAGATGAGCCGACAGGTGACCTGGATAGCCATCGTGGTGCTGAGATTATTGATCTCCTCTACTCGATCAATCGCAAGGAAACTGCAATTGAAAGTCTCAAGAATGGTGAATGGTCTCCTACCGTTGTCATGGTGACCCATGATGTGGGAATGCTTAGGAAAGGGATGCGAGTTCTCACACTTTCTGACGGTCTCATCGAGTCTGACGAGATATTCGATGGTGACTACGAGAAATTTGACCCATTGGGTAATCCTTCTACTCTGCTTGAGGAAAGCTATGGATCTGATGAACAAGCTGCCAAATGAGAGATGATATTTCTTACTACACTGCCTATTGACAGCAATTGTTAAATGAAATAATCTCGATGTAGTTTTAACGAGGAATCACGGTGTTACCAAGAATAGCATACTCCAGATTACGTTTCTATCACTTTGTAGATGTACAGGACCAAGAGATGGGTTCTTTGGAGGATGTCATTTTAGATCCAGAAAATTTAACTGCAACTCACATTATACTTGGGGGTGGTTTCTTTGAAGAATATATGGAGTCATCAGGCCAAATTGATGATATTGATGAACTCGCACCGCTCGATATTATTGATAAGATTGATAATGACTATATCGTCCTCACAAAACAGCTGGAAGAGCTGGAGACGACTGATAAAGAGGGCAATCTGCCGGTCAATGGTTTCAAATACAGTGATTTTGTGAAATTACCCCTCAGTGATCTATCTGGTGAGGTCGATGGAGAGATATTTGATTATATCTTCAATTATGACGACTCATACGTAGTCTTGATCCACCAGGGAGTTGGGTCAGCCCTGATGGCCGACCAATTCTATCAGAAAATTGAACTAGAGATCCATATACGTCATTTTTCCGTAAAGGATGGAAAGATAAAGTTGGCAAAAGATCCTGAATCAATGGTTGCTGAAGTCAAACAACAGGTTCAACCAAAATCAATGGGTAAATCCAGAGTGGTCATAAATTAGTCCACAAATAAGCTCTGATTACCAATATCCCAATCTTTGGGAACACGGACTTTCATACCTCGGGGAATCCCCTCAAACGTGATGGGAGCTTCACCCAGTGGCTCTCCCTCTGCCTCTGCATAGAGTGGTCTGTCCGAGTTGGGATAGATTTCCACCTTCTTTCCTCGTAGGATAGAAACATATTTGGTAACCTCGACATGAGTTCCTGAGAAAACCCTTGGGAAAATCCTTAACACACGATATTTGCTTGCGTCCTTAACTATACCAATTGTTAGTTCTTCATCATTGTATCTTGCATCTGGTAACACTCTCATACCTGAACCAAAAGTCTGACCATATCCTGCTGCCAGGATATTGATATTATACTCAGATTCCTCCCCATCTATGACAATCCGTGTTGGATACGCCTTATGTCTCATCAACGTTCGCATGGTAAGGAGGGTATATTTTAGAGAACCATGCATCCATTTCAGGCTGTTTAGGCTATAGAGAACAGCTCTTGCCCCCAATCCCACATCAGCGATATTAATAGAGTATCTCTCACCCATTTTGATAATGGAAGTTTCTTCATTCTTACCTTCTACAAGGGTTTCAATTGCCTGATCTAGGTCTCCAGTCAAACCAATCCCTTTGGAAAAATCATTTCCTGATCCTGCGGGGATAAGTGAGAAGGTCAATCCACCTCTGATTGCACCATTTGCAACCTCATGAGCGGTTCCATCCCCTCCAATTGAGCAGACAACATTGAAACCTTCATCTTTTGCATTCTCAGCTAACTCAATCCCATGGATGGGTCGTTCAGTTTCATAGAATTCATGGTCGACACCCATTTCCTTCAAACGTTCGTGCACAAGCATTGCCTTTGATTTTGACTTTCCTCCACGTGAAGCGGGATTGAAGATGAGTTTGATTTTATCTGCCACAATGATTGCTTTTGAAATCCGTTTATAAGAAAATCCCTCATCGATAAGATAGAGTTGAATTTCTTTGGACTGATGAAATCAGATTATATTCAAATGAAATAAAGAGTTGAAAAACACCCAACCATATAAATGAGCTTGTCAATCATGAAATATCCAGAATGATGATAGCTTACACAATTGCTGAGATAATTATCAATGAAGAGTGATGGGCGAACTGACTGGATTTATTTTCTGATTTCAACACAGACGTGATATTCACTGGGAGAGGATTGCCTCACTATCTGGATATGATTGATTCGGATGTTGTAGTCCCGCAGCAAATCTGAGATATGTGTATCATAGCGATCTATTGGGACGAATATGTAGAGGTAGAGAAACCCATCCGCTTTTAGATTGTCTAGGGCTTTCGCAAGATAGGGTAATGAATCACTGGGATGGTTCATTAAGATTGCGTCATACAAGGTCAAGGAATTATCAAGGAATTCCATTGCATCAATACAATGGGGAGTTATTGACCCCTTTAGTTGATTAAGTCTGACTGACTCTTCGATCAGAGGTATCACAGCTGGATTGATGTCAACAGTATCGCATTTTGCATTGAGACGTCTGGTAATGTGGAGTGAAAAGGGTGCCAAACTACCAAAGAGATCTAACACTTCGACCCCATCTGCCAATGAATTTGCCACACGATGATGCTCGGTTGCCAACCTGGGCGAAAAATACGTGTGTCTTACATCAACACGTATTCTGATCCCATGTTCTTTCACTGTGGTGACAGGTACATCCTCGCCAGCAATGAGTTCTAGAGGTCGTAAGCGATATAGACCTTGAACTTTACTGCTCTTTCGGTATACGGTCTGGATGGTTGAATTTGAACTCATGATTGCGTTTCCAATCTCATTTGATATAGGGAGATTGTGATCTTTGATATCAATTACCGCAATATGACCGATCTGATCATAGGAAGAGGGAAAATTGGTTGGATCAAAATCTGGTAACAATGCTTCCAACGCTTCCTGAAGAGAGGAAGGTGGTGCATCACGTAGTTCAAATTCATACTCGATAGTATCGTAAGGAAAACTACTAGAAAGAGAGAAGTCTCCTAGAACCGGGATGATGACATCCTCTCCACTTTGGGCAATTTTGAAGGTATCATTTACAAGATCACGATCTCTAAGATATTTGATTACCTGCTGTGCATCAGATTTGTGTACCTTTACAGCAGGTTCCATGTGTTATCATCTCAGTTTCTCTAATTAAAGCTTGATTTAGTTTATACAGATGACGTTGCTATTAAGAGTACAATTGTAGATATTGCTATGATGTCGGTTCCAGAGCGATATGTATTTGGGATTTTGAGTGCATTAAATCGACATCAGCTTAGTATTATCCCACGATTGGAAGAGGCTCTTCGCAGCATTCCCAGAAGTAATTTCGTTGGTAGATACATCTATGATGCGTATGAAGATAAACCTCTCCCCATTCCCAGTAAGCAGACTATCTCCGCGCCTCATATGTATGCAATGATGTTGAGTAACGAGGTTGCAGACCTGCATCAAGGTATGGATATTCTGGAAATCGGTACAGGTTCGGGATATGGTGCTGCATTGCTGGCATATACAGTACAACCAGGGAGAGTTGTATCTATTGAAAGACATCCTGAATTGGTAAATTTTGCGAAGGAGAATGTACAGTCATTTGGGCTAACCAATCTGACAATTCTCGAGGGTGATGGAACCAACCCCGCAGTTAACGGATCCTTTGATAGAATAATTTGCACAGCAGCAGGTCCTATAGTCCCACCAATTTATTATTCTTTACTGAAAAAAGGAGGAATCGTGATAATGCCTTTGGAAAAGAGGAATGAACAGTGGTTGGTTTCTATACGTTATATTGATGGGAAAGAGGAGATAACTTGGCATTTCAGAGTAAGATTTGTACCCTTGATCGGTAGATATGGGCATTCAGTAAGGTGAGATTCACAATAGATATGAAGTGAAATACTGTAGAGTCAATGTAGATACTCAATGGGAGTAAAGAAGCTGTCAGATATATTTAGCAAATCATCAATTGAAATTAACATAGATAAAACTCTTGCAGATTATAACGGCAAATATCTGGCATTTGATGCCTTCAACGTTCTATTTCAGTTCATGGCATCGATTAGAGATGACACAGGACAATCCTTGGTAGATCAGGAAGGGAATGTAACTTCTCATCTTATTGGGATCCTGACCCGAAATAGTAATCTGATCCAGCAAGGAATTACCCCCGTCTATGTTTTTGATGGGAAAAGTCATGAGTTGAAATCAGTTGTACAGAAAGAACGGCGGAGTAAAAGAGAAGTTGCAAAGAGAGAATATGATAAAGCGCTAGAGGAAGGTGATCTGACAAGAGCTAAGAAATTTGCATCTAGAGTGAACTACCTCAATGATACCATGATTGAAGATGCCAAGAAGCTCTTGACTCTCATGGGGATCCCAGTGGTACAGGCTCCAGGAGAGGGTGAAGCTCAGGCAGCACAATTAGCACTTGAGGGGAAAGTATATGCCACTGCAAGTCAAGATTATGATGCCCTCCTCTTCGGCACTCCTATAATGGTCAGAAACGTCAACATAACCGGTAGACGGTCCCTACCTGGAGGATCCGGGTTCAAAGTTATCAACCCCATTGAAATTGAATTATCATTGCTTCTCAAGGGATTGGATTTAACAAGAGAACAACTCATCGATGTAGGTATTCTATTAGGCAGTGATTTCAATCCTGATGGAGTTGCAGGAATTGGTCCCAAAACTGCGTATTCCCTCATGAAGAAACACGGGTCTTTCATTGAAACTGAGAAAAATGATAAGCGAGTCAAAGATGCAGAGATCCCTTATGAAGAAATCCGGGATATTTTTACTCAACCCAACGTAATAACCGGTTTGGAGCTCGATAAATCAATGTCATTTGATGGCGAAAAAGTCCTATCATTTCTAGTTGATCAGAAAAATTTCAGTGAAGGTAGATATACCAACATAATCAGAAAGACTGAGAAAGTTCTTCAAGATAAACAAAAGCAGACGGCCCTTGATGATTTCTTTTAGTATTCTCAAGATAATGAGCTTATCATCAGTGTCATAACGTATCAGCAACTCTTTAACTAACCTTATTTGTGAGAGGAACGGAGACTGTTCAGAGCATGGAGCTGTCACTAAGAATAAAGTACTTTACATTTCTCATCTTGGGTGTGATGTTTATTGTCACAGGTATTGCACTCAATGAGTTGGATATTCTAGCTGAAATCACTCGAGGTGATTTCGACGCATGGTATGATTTTCTTGCACCATGGGTGGGTAGCTCAGAGCGACCTAACTCGCAACTACCTGTGCCCTGGGATCAGTGATATTATGGCGACAAAATCTAACCCCGAAAACAATCCTCTGAAGGAGTGGCTTTCAACACTCCCTAACAAAAGGATCCGGACTCTACGATTAGTTTCACAGCTCACTTTCTTCTTCTTGTTTAACGGAGTCATATTTGGCCTTTCAAGGATACAGTTTCCTATTCCAGTAGTTTTACCACCAGGAGCACCGTATGCAACTGCTTGGGGTGGTTTCTCAGCCTTACAGTATATACTAGCTGTGGGTCAGTTCCCATTCCTTGTACTTGGTGTCTTCTTTCTGACCGGTGCTATTTTTGGAAAACTCACATGTGGATGGGCCTGTCCTGTCGGTTTCTGGCAAGATTTACTTTCCTGGTTGCCGATTTCAAAGATCAAGGTTTCACGACCTACAAACAGAGACCTCCAAGATTTCTCAGGGTTCTTCCTATGGGGTTCTATCATAGTCGCTGGTTTCTTTGGTATCCAAAGATTCAATGGACAACTTACTGGAGGAGATTTCTGGACGTTCATGCCTTTCGATGCAATCATTGACCCTGCCGGAACTATGTTTGTAACATATTTCTACGCACTCCTATGGGGAGTCTTCGACACAGATTCCTTACTTGATACGGTTGGTAACCTATTCCTCTGGAAGACATTCATTCTAGCAATATTCACATACATTTCTATCAAAGTACCCCGAGCCTACTGCCGGTGGTTCTGTCCCACTGGAGCACTACTTGGATATGTCTCATCTAATTCAATCTTAACTATCAAAAGAGATCCCACAAAATGTGTGGATGGATGTGATGCATGCGAGAAAGCATGCCCAACAGGCGTACCAATCACAGATGAGTCCACTGATGGGATTGCAAACAATCTCTGTATCCTCTGTGGAAACTGTGTAGATGCCTGTCCTGATGCAATGAGCTTCGGTTTCAGGTTCTAATGATCCAATCGATTTTGACCCTATATCTAAAATAATAAGCAATCAATCTTCTGACGTATCTATGGACGACAATATTCCTGCAGAATTGAAGATGACTGTCAGTCGTTTGTATTCTCAAGATGCAAATGATCGAGTTAAAGCAGCAGGTGAACTTGGCGAGATTGGAACACCTGAAGTAGCAGAGATTTTGTTAAAAGTCGCCTATGAGGATGAAGCGTCAACAGTCCGACAGATGGCAATTCAATCTTATGG
>JAEOUB010000273.1 GCA_016839545.1 Candidatus Kariarchaeota archaeon
GATCGTGGCTATTCACACTTTTATCTTGAAGAACTAGGGAAAGCTTATCTTGTCCAACCCAAATCTATAGATACCACTTTTCCTTCAGGAGTGCTTACCTTGAGTCAAGACAGTCATACCCGGGTTTGGTCTCTCAAGCTGATTATCATCGGCCAGCCTAGTGTGGGTAAGACAAGCCTACGTAGAGCCTATCTTGGTGAGAAGTTCAGAGTAAACTACATTGCGACCATTGGAGCAGATTTTTCTTTCAAACAGATTGATTTGGACGATGATCAGATAAATACAAGTATTTGGGACCTTGCAGGCCAAGAAGAGACGTTTGCCAATATTCACCCGCAATACTACCGTGGATCCGCAGGAGCACTTGTGGTTTTTGATACCACAAACAAGACCAGTTTTGACTCAGTACCTGAATGGATATCCAAATATCAGTCACTCACAGGTGAACAGAAATGTCCAATCCTGATTGTTGGTAACAAGGTTGACTTAATCGCTCAAGGACATGCGGGAATTTCTGAAGAAGAACAAGAGGAATTGGTACAGGGTCTAAGAGACAAGTATCAGAATAGATTCCCTATCCTTTCGTCGCGTACGTCAGCAAAAACAGGTAAAGAGATCAATGAGAGTTTCAGAACTTTAGTATCCAAAATTGTGGACTGGCAGAAAAAACGCATCAGTCCTTCAGCGGCTGAAGAAAAGAGGGGAGATGATTATATTGCAACTGCATACATGTTAACTTTCCATGATATGTATGGACCACGTATCCTTGTCAGAAGTGGGGAGGATCAGGTCGACTCTGACAAAGAGTTTGCCTCAGCAATCAAAATCAGCAGTATACTCGATTTCGACGATGTGATTAAGTTTGCCCAGGTGACAGGCAGCACGCCTTGGAATGCACCAGAAGGTATGTTTTACTATATTGCCTTCACGGTAGACAATCCAAAAGCTAGAGGAGGAAAGAGTCTCTTCATCGCAGGATTTGTAGGCCGTCGTGATATCAGAGAATTCCTGAGTCAGTCACAGCACATCATCGACGGTATATTACACTCAACGATGAATGAAATTGTCCGAATCCTTGTCACTCACAATCTGGACCTCACATCAGAAGAAAGTGCACCTCCACCTCAACAGCTCTCTGACGAGATGTCAACGGTTCTAAATGAATTACAAGCAAAAGTGTTTGATATAATCAAGCCAAAATTATGATTTTAATGCTTTTCCAATTTTTATAAGAAGGCGAACTTCATCCTGAGTGAGCACTCCATCTTCTTCTGCTACTCTCTCCGCATTTGAGAGAAGCCGTTCCTTTAAGCCGTCCAACATTTTCTGTTCCTCTGAATCAATAATGCCATCACTTTGGGCATCCTCAAGTGCAATTGCGTATTCAGCGGCATCCATTGACAACTGCTTAAGTATATTGTATTCGTCAGGAGTTATCTCTCCGTCAGCTTTGGCTGCATTTACTACAGACATGAGTCTTTCAACTAGATGCTCATCTGCCATACAATTGCTATGTACTTGGTCTATTAATAGATGGTGCCCCGAATGGATCATTCCGGGAGATGTAATTTCACTTTCCTTGATCCTATTCTGAGTGTTGGGGTTCTATACCATTTGACCATCAAAAGAATTAACAATTCATTGACCGTGATTCATCCATGACCTCACCTAGCGATATCATCGAAAAACAGTTAGAGTACTACAATAACCGGGATCTTGACAGATTTATCTCACTCTTCAGTGAGAATGTCACGGTATACACGCTTCCTGACTTTGAGACACCAATAATGAGTGGGATTGATGAGCTCAGTGATAAATACAAGGAGCGTTTTGATAGCTCACCTAACCTCTTCTCACATCTTAAATCCAGAATCAGTGTGGGTAATTTTGTCATTGATGACGAAGATATCGAGGGGCTCGGAGGAGAAAGAGTAAGAATTATTGCCATTTACGAGGTTACAGATGGAAAAATCAGCCGCATGTGGTTTATCCGTGGAGAGGAACAGATTGGCAAGATCGATCCTGTTGAAGGTCAGCTCCAGGCATACAACTCGGGAGATATTGAAACATTCTTGACACATTACACCCCTGACTGCAAACTGTATGATCTTCAGAGTGGCGAGTTAAGGATGGAAGGTCATGAACCAATGAGAGAGAGATACGGGGATCTATTCAAAGACTCGCCTGATCTTCATGCCAAGGTGGTCGAAAGAATGTTCCTGGATGATTATGTCTTGGACAATGAGAATGTCACCGGCTTCAGGGAGAACGAAGGTGTGGTTGAAGTAGTGGCGATCAATCGTGTTGAGAACGGGCTTATCAGTGATGTATGGTTTATACGGTAAATGTAATCTGAAAACTATAACTTTACACTACACCCTAATACTAAAGCAAACCCGATATAAGGAACAGTTTGTAGTACCAATATTTATAATAAAAAAAAGACCTAATGATTACTAGGGAGAATGTCGGAGAGATTTTTTCAAACCATCATAATTCAAACCAATGCTGGTATTCCATATTTTGAGGTTGGAGCCTCTGACACTCAAAAGGACAGTGTCCTGATTGGTGGCTTTAGTAGAGCACTCTCTACAGTGTGGTCCAATTTTGTCCAGAGTGATGAAGAAGGTTTTGAGATCATTGAGAGAGCTGAGGACAAAATATGCATGATTGCTCACAGAACCAAAAATTCGACTATGCTCCTCATCGGATCTGTACGTCCTTCAAGCTCGTATCAACGAAGGATAGAGAGAGCACACAAGGAAATCGAAGGGCTCTTTCCTGAAATTATCAACTTGAACAATCAAGGAGTCTACAAAGATCTCCCACACGATAGAACCATGATTGTTTTCCAGAATTACGGTCTTCATATCCTAGAAACTGAATGATTCATTTCCAGTGATCTGGAAGATCCTCACTTAATGGCTCATTGAATTTCTCACCTGAGCTCTCTAAAAAGGGAAAGGTGATCAGGTTCAAGACAATGTAATGGATCCCTGAGAAAAACAACAATCGCCAGAGAGGGGGTAAAATCGAGTCAAAGAAATGTGAGTCAGGATCAAGAAAGAAGACAAACCTTGTGTGAAAATAGTACAGTGATAAACTCAGAACTAGGAAGGCAATAGGGACA
>JAEOUB010000274.1 GCA_016839545.1 Candidatus Kariarchaeota archaeon
AGCAAATACTCATCCAATTATTGATGAAAGAATTTGGGGTTGACCCTAATTTCCTGGATCAGGTTCAGCGTGATATAGCTGACATGAGTATGGATCATGTTAGCCATCTCCTAGCTACAGATCTTCATTTTCAGACCTCTTGTCCCACCTGTTTTCTGCCAAAAACTGATCTTTGTCCCCATATATCAGGAGAAGAGCGGTTAGAAATCTGGCTCCAGCAAGGATTAGTACCTGAGGGATTGTCCTATCTAGAAAATCACACTCTTCCTGAATTGGAATATCTACTTTGGGGCATCCGTTTTCAAATAATTAATCATAATTTTGAAGCAATCAAGAGTTTACTTGACAAGGCTTCCGCCATCATTTATGGGGATTCCAATCTCTTCAACATATTTCGTGTTCAGGTTCTCAAAATCCACTATCTTCTGGATCAGAGGGCTTATGATGAAGCTCTCAAGGTGGCTGACTCGATTTCTCCTATGGCTGAAGAACTTGATATGGAGGGTGACCCTCAGATTACTTATTGGATGGCATCCCTCTCCCAGGGTATGGCATCTGCTCTCCTCAAAATGGGTCAGATACAAGTGGCTCTGGATCCTCTGTTGGTTTCTACAGATCTGTTTATTCAGAATGGCAACCAGTACCAAGTTGCTGTTTCTTTTGCTCTGATCTCATCTGTGATGGGTCTACTTCAGAGGCGAGAAAAAGCAGAGGCTTCCGCACGTCGTGCTCTGAAACTGATGCACGAGTTAGATAATGAATTTGGACTCGTTCGAGTCAAAACTTTTGTCGCCTCAGGCTTTTTGGCGTTGTTCGAAACAGAAATTGCCCTGGATTATGCAATGGAGGCGGTAAATTCTGCGTTATCCACAGGCAAGAACACCATAATTTCTGCTCTGTATGGTCTCATCACCCAGATACACATTGTTAGAGGTGATTATTCCTCAGCACTGGATGTTGCAGATAGATGCCTTGAGTTTGCAAATAAGCAAAAAATCAATGAACTCAAAGCCATTGCGGTGGCTCTCAAGGGAGATATCTATACAGAGCAACGAAGGGTAAAAGATGCAATTCAACTGTATGAGCATGCGATCTCATTACTTGAAGATGGTCGTGATGATCAGTTGATATTGGATCTTGATCGTCGAATTGCAGCCCTTGAAGAAATATCATACTCCGAGTAAAGCCTGTAACTGTTCAACACTTCTGCAGACTGAAACATCCTCGAGATCCCATTTGTCAACACCCCAGTTTACTGCAATCCCTGCGATTCCTGCCCTTTTTGCAGCCAGCATGTCATTTTGTCGATCTCCGATATACACTATATCCTTGGAAGGTGATATATTCAGTCTTTTACAGAGTAACAGTATACCCTCGGGAGAGGGTTTGGGTGAAGACACATCAGGAGAGGTGATAACCACCGAGAACATATCTTCTATTCCATTGTGTAGTAGGGCTTTTTCTGTAGTTTCTTTGAGTTTTGATGTTACAACACCGAGTGTATGGGTCTTTTTCAAATTCTCTAAAAGCTCCCTTATCCCATGATACAACCCTGCAGGCCGTTTGCTGATCTCTCTGATATAGAGTCTCTCCAGATCTTCCATTTGCCTTTCTGGGACGCCCACTTGTACTCCAATTTCATGCAAACTCATCCCCATCAGCGACTTGACAACATTATGGTCATAATTCACTCCCAGTTCATCAAATGCTGCTATGAAACTATCCAGGATCTGTTGAGTATTGTCAATCAGAGTGCCATCAAGATCGAACACAATGGTATGATACACGTCAAAATGAACTCTCCTATCCCCTACATAAGGTCTAACTCACTACAACAATCTAATCCTGTATTTCTTGGAAGGCAAAATACTTCTGATAGAGGGTGGCATACTGCCCACCATGTTGCAGTAATTCCTTGTGTGTTCCCTGTTCAATGACTTCTCCTTTTTCCAAGACCACAATGCGATCCACTCTCTGAATAGTTGTCAACCGATGTGCGATGACAATACTAGTCCTATCGTACAATATAGTATCAATCGACT
>JAEOUB010000275.1 GCA_016839545.1 Candidatus Kariarchaeota archaeon
GACTCAAGGTCATTAAGTGCCTGTGATTTTTCTTTTTCCTCGTTTTGAAGAGAGTCTTTCTTGGTCATCCTGTCACCAAGTTCAGTTACCAGTTCGGATTTCCTTGATAGAAGAGTGGTCATCGAGGACTCCAACTCTGATAGAGTGGTCTTCTTTGCCTCATGGTCGGGATTTAGCTGATCCAAAGTTGTCTGAAGCTCATTAATTGAGCTTCTTTCAGCTGCAATATTTCCTTCTTGCAATTTGACTTCGTTCTCTAAAGTGGTAATTTTTCCCTCATCTCCAGAATGACTGATTGAAATCTGTGAAGCATCAGTTTGCAGAGAATTGAGGAGGTTCTTTAGATTTGAAATCCTTTCTGTAGATGCTGACTCCAAGGTGTTTAGTCTGGTTGAAAAATCGTTGAGTTTATCCTGTATATTTACCATATTTCATTCCCTCCTACAATTGGTAATCCTTGATTACCGTGAATTTTTCTCCTTCTAAGCTCACAATCCCTTTACCACTCAGAGCTGATAACGTCTGTTGAACAGTTCCTCTGCCTACTCCGGATGACATAGCCAATTGATCAATAGTTGTCAAGCCAGGTTGTTTCATTACTTTGATAACATCAAAATGAGAGTCTGAAACATATCCAGAGTCAAGAAAATGCTTGAGGATTTTGTACTGCATTGTCTTTGAGTCTATTTTACTCTGTAAATCAGAAACTTCTTGCTCAATTACTCCAACCTTTTGTGCTCTCAAATCCTCTGCATTAAGGAGTTTATCCCGAATTGAGGAAATCACATTTTCTAGGTTCGTGATCTCAGAGTTTAGTTCTGTGAGTTTCCGTTCATCATTTGCAATATCACTCTCCAGCCCGTTTTTAGTATGCTGCTTTTCCTGCAATGTTTCATTCAGGGACGATACTTCTTTCTGTTTTGCCTCAACCTGCTCTTTCAATCTCTGATGATCCTGTTTGAGTTGGACGTGTTCAGCAGTCAAGGTCTGAATATTGGCTTCTAGAGAGGAGACTCGGTCTCCTGTTGTCTGCATCGCGACTTTCATTGTTTCCACTTCAGTCCCAAGAATCTCAAGACTACGCGTCAGTTCCTGTAATGCAGTTTCGAGAGCATTTTTTGATGATCCCAATTCCAGTTTGAGTTTGTTATAATTATCCTCCATGTGGTCTCCCCGATGTATCTTATTCTAAGTATCAAGAATTAAAACTATTCCCCTCTAATTGTGATATAGCTCATCATTTTGGAGATACAAGCAATTTCTGTGAAATTACATAGGATTTTTGCACCCCGTTGAGGTCAAGAATTTTATGTGACCAAAGAGTTTAATCCTTATGCCTCGCTATGAAGTGCAGAGTCTGGAACGGCAAACCCATTTCAGCCAATATCTCTTCTATTTTGCGAGTTTTGCACTCTTTGGGTTTACTGCGATCCAATTCCTCAATCTGCCTAACGTACCTAATGTAATCTGGTTAATAGTCGGAATGACCCTCCCCATTTACTCTCTTGGTAGAATCTATGGTGATCTAAATATTATGAAAGACTATGTAGAGGTAACCGAGGACTGGGTCAAATACAGGACCACACCTCCCTTTGGAACAGGATGGCTACCTCTAAATAGGGAGATATCTCTTGACTCAATCTCACAGATCCACATTATGGAAATAGAACCCTATTTCCATCCAAATGAGAAGAGTCTCTCACTACTCCTCAAAACAAAATCTGGATCAAGTCTGTATTTTGCGAATAATCTCTCTGAAGAACAAATTGTACGCATTGCCTTGAACTTACAAGGTCGTGTCGCGCTCTCACGAACATTGGAACGATTCCTTGGAACAACAAAAGAAGAAATAACTGATCAATTCAAGGAAATAGTTAGCATGGGTAAATCTCTGTGGAAGTCGTTTCAGCAACGTGGGAGGGATGATTCTGGCTAAATGTACATTCTGTTCAGATTCTGTAAGCCTACCCTATAGTTGTAGTCTCTGTTCGGATAAATTTTGTGGGCAACATCGATTGCCAGAATCTCATGAATGTCTATTTGTCGGTACCTATACTGATCCAACATATTCTGCGGTTAAGAGACAGAAATCTAGGGAAGTACAAAGTGTCAAAGCAGGGATTGACCCTGACTCTGGTAGAAGATATGTACCAGAGTCCAGTGGGGGAAGAATGGGAACCAGAACCTTTTGGGAGGGTTCTTCAAAGGTACAGACTGCATTCTACGGAGGAATAATACTTGGGTTAGCAGCAGCCTTTAGGATTTTGGTTTCCAGTTTCACGGTCGATATCATTCTTCTATTCGTCCTAACACTTTTACTGGGTGGTATCGGGTTTGTTATTGTTCTCAAGTCAAGAGAGTCAAGGGCTAACGAGGTTGGAGTGTTTACTTCATTCGTTATTTGGCCACTTGGTATTGCAATCACCCTGATTACCTCACTAATTGGATTTACATTCTATACATTCGGGTACTTTACTAATTCGGGTAGCTCAGTTCATGCAGAGGCTGAAGTCGCAAAACGATCAATCTATACTTTTGCAGGATTGGCCATAGGATTCAAGCTTTTTGCATATCTGCTCCTCTTAGGACCCGGACAAGCCATCATTCTGAGCCTGATTGGTGCCTTACTTGTCAGCTCAACCATGTTTCTTTGGTATGGTCTAATCATGATGATACCCTGGAGTATTTTGGATGGTGCAAAATTATATGCTGCTGACTCAAGATCTTTCTGGATGCATCTCGCAGGGATGGTTGTACTCCTAATTCTAAATGGTGCGTTCTAACCCTCGATAAAATCAGCAAATGAAATCTGACTTCCTGGAGACTGATCTGAGTCAAGTGTATACAGTTCAGCAACTTGTGAAAGCCACGTAATCACCTGCCAAGCAATATCA
>JAEOUB010000276.1 GCA_016839545.1 Candidatus Kariarchaeota archaeon
GATATTTGAGCTGATGAGAACTTGCTAGTTTCTCCGCATCCTCGAGAAAGTTGAGAGAACGTGAGAAGTTATTCTCAGCCACTGCTATCCGGGATTTGAGCAGAAGTATTTTTACAGCTGTCCCTGGGAGATCCCGGTCAACTGCAATCTGCTCCATCTCTTCTAGGATTCCATCTATCTCATCCATCACTTCAGGCTCTTCTGTGGATCTGTATTCATCAAGTAGCAGTTCTATTAAGTGTGCCATACTCTCAATTGTCAGGTGGTACCGGTAGGAATTAGCCTGTATGAAATCCCTTAGGAGGCCTTCGCCTTTGATTTTATCCCTGAAACGTCGAGAATTTTTGTGCATAACTGCTTCGTAGTAGGTCATGAAATTCCTCTCCCGGGGGTGGACTTCTTCATCATGAACAATGGCGAACTCACTCCAAAATTTTTCAGCATGTTCCTTCTCCCGGTCCCCATCACCGAGCTTGCGGTAAGCTTCTGACATTCTGAAATGGAGTGCATGGGTCTTTGTCGTGGGCAATCTTCTCCAAGTCGATTCAAGGAGAAAGGTGAGATCTTCAAGTTCATCTTGATATTCTCCCACCACCCTGCGGATCTCGGCACGTTGATCGCGGAGAATAAAATCCTCTGGGTTCAGTGCCAATCCTTCTTCTACCGCCTCAGTTGCCTTTTGTATCTCTCCTCTCACCCAATGACAGTAGGCGATGTTGTAGAGGCTCAAAGGAATACCGTGGGTATGATTGTATTCTTTCATAATTTCAAGACTTTGATACTCGTACTCCAGTGCTGTCTTGTAAAACCCTAAGTGATCATACCCCACTCCTATCTGCATATGAAGACGACCTAACCAATACGACAGCTCAGGAAGATCACCATAGGTTTCGTGGGGATCCTGTGTTTTGCCAAAGGCAATATCTTCCCTGCATAGGTCGATGAGCCTCTCAAATTCAGCATCGTAAAGAAGAATACCTGCCAGTGCCTCTGCAAACCGCATCCTCCAGTAGGAAAGGTGCTTGTATTTGTCATATATCTTGACTATCTCGTCCCGTACGGCTTCGATGCCTCCAGTGTGAGTAAGACTCATCAGATAGTAATTGGCGGCCTGAGGGTGTTCGATTTCCTTAGATAATTGAATGACCTCTTCCCATTTGCGTTCCTTATACAGATCATACATTTGGAGTTCAATACCCTCCTCCATGATTATACACCCTGTCATCGGCTTATAAACTCTACCTCGATCTGTTGTGTTGGATAATTATCTGGTAAAAGTAAAACAATTCAGAATTTAATCAGATTGATTTGTGATTGCTACCCTTCTATCTCTTCCAGTGTCATTCCCTTGGTTTCCTTTCGATTAAATAGCAGAGTCAGGAAGGGCAGTGCCATGATACCAGCTCCAAGGAGATACAAGTTTCTGAATGCATCTGCACTATCGGGGGTGACATCACCTGTAATCAGGACTGATACCAAGAGGGGACCTGCAACAAATCCCACCCGAGATAGTGTGGAGAGAAGACCCACTCCAATCCCACGAACTGCATTTCTCAGCAATTCTGCATTATAGACCAGTAGGAACCCCAGAACTGAAGCCATGAAGTAGTAGATGAGGATAGCAAAGAGTGGTAAGCCGGTGAGGGCAAGCAATGCAAAACTGGCAACTGATCCACCCACACTCCAGGCGAATGCAGGTATCCTACCTACACGATCCATGATCTGACCTATGGTGATTGCCCCAACAAGTGTCATCAATCCACCAAACGTGAGAATGGTGTCCCACTCCTCAAAGGACTTACCCTGCACATCCTGGAAGTAGATAGAGAGGGTGATAGTTGCAAATTTGAATGCAGTTGACCAGCAGATGTAGATAAATCCGTTCAGCAGGATAATTTTCCAGTCACGACCCTCAAGACCACGTATTGCTGAAACAAACGTATCTGCCGATTTCTTGAACTCCTCCTGGTTATCCTCCCAGCGCTTGGTCTCCTTCATGAAGAACCATGGCACCAGTGCAATAAGACCGAGAATACCAAAGAGACCAAATGTCCACTCCCAGCCCAAACTGTCGGCTATCGTCTCTCCAAATAATGCATAGAAAGGCAGAAGCCCGATGAGGAACACGGTAGCTCCCTGTTTTCCTCTGCTCTTTGCAGGTGCCTCCTCTGAGATTGGAATTGCCCAGAAGTTGACATTTGCCCCCATGATCATTATACCGTAGAGTATGAAAAACAAGGTCAGGCTAGTGCTGCCAAAGGGAATAATCAGGGTGGCAGGTACTGCCATGATCAGGATCTGGACGAACATTCCCTTCTTTCGTCCCATGTAATCTCCAAGCCAGGAGATAATGAATACAAAGAAGGCAAGAATGCCAAACCAACCCTGCAGTCTCGTAAATTCACTCAGGGTAATTGAATAGTCTGTGATGATATATCGTATCGCTACCTGTTCGATGAGGCTAACACTGTTGTCGACAAGGGCCACAATTCCCAGCCACACAACTAGGAAACTCATGTAACCTTTCGATCTGAAGTGTTGTTCTACTTCACTCATTTGCCAACCAACTTTGTTGTGTTTAAAAATTCGATGTGTTTTGAGTGGAATTCCAAAATTGGATAGTTCATCCTTCCATTCGATCGTTAATTGAAGATCGAGGCACTCTAACAGGCAAAGAGATTTATCCAAGCCGACACATCTGACTCTATGCGTGTTAAGGCATTACTGGGGTCCCTGAGTTTACTTCTTCTTCCTTTTGCTGTGATTTTGCAATCGCTGGGGGATATTAGCTCTTCACGTACCTTCCAGGCATTATTCTGGTTCAGTACGGATAGCAATCTTCTGGGATTTGAGAATAGAACATCTTCAACTTTCAGTTCCTCATGGTTCTCCGAGGGTGGTCTGTACCAGCAGTATTTTGGTTCACTTGCATTATTGGGATATGCAATCATGGCAATCTCTCTGGCTGCAGTCATCCTTTCGCTGATGGCTACCTCGAAAGACAGGAAGAATGTTCCTGCCCTCCTTCTTCTGATCTCATCCATAGGTCTGCTGACAATTCGGTTTGTTGTCCTTGGAGACAACGATCTCTCTTTCTACTACCAGTCTGATATCCTGTTGTACACATATATCGAGATACCACTGTCAGCGATCCTGGGAATCATCTTTGCCATTTTTGACCTGGTGTCCAAGTAGATTACTCTGCAGTGATTACCTCTCGGTAAGCAGGTTCTTATTATAATTAGAGTCTTGTAGAAATCATGTATGAATTCATCATCCCGATGACTGCCCAACTCAATTACCTTAGATTTGTTCTGTCAAAAAGAGAGGGAGAGACCGACTCCAGTTTTGCTACTCCAATCTACGAGGGAGAGATGACGCCCTATGAGATCGGTCACCATGCTGCATCTGCACTCTGGGACAATGCTCTGCGTTTTGATCCCGATGGTCCTGAGATAACCCCTCTGGGAGTGGCCGAATCAGACCTTGGTAC
>JAEOUB010000277.1 GCA_016839545.1 Candidatus Kariarchaeota archaeon
AAGAGTAGAGGAGATATCAGGAATCAAAGATGACGAAATGGGGGTGATTCAAATGGTTGAGAAATCTCAGGTAGAAGAACAAGTTGCAAAGCTTCTCAAGGATTCCAATCTTCTGGTCGACCCTGAGAAGCCTGTACCGGTATTCTTTATGGTAGCCAGAGATGAAATCCCGGTGATCAAGGTTGACCTTGTAGATACTCCTGAGATAGATGATGAGATCCTCGACAAGATGATGAGATCATTGTCGATGATATTAAGAACACAATTGTCAGATAATGAGTTCATTGAACGGGTCAAATACGGCGATTATGTCATCTTGACAAGATCTTTACAAAGTTTTACCTGTAATCTCATTATTCGAGGATCTGTGGGTCAGGAAATGATGAAGCTGATGGAACACGTTATGGAGGGGCTCATCACACTGGGAATTTTTGACGATATTGAGGAAAGTACCAATCAGACAACAACTGACATCAAGGATTTAATCATAGGGATGACTCAGGCTTAGGTCTAACGAATGTAAATTTCTCAAAAATCAATATTTCTGCGGATAGGAAGTCATCATACTCTGATTTGGACCAATCCAGCTTCCTCGACGCATCCAGATAGTCATCCAATAACTCCCTTCCCAGATCAAATCCCTCATGACCTGGGAAGAAGCGAAGATTAGGCACTTTTAGCTGCTGTAGATATGTGATTGTCTCGTTGAGAAAATGAAGATTGCTCTGATCTGGTAGGTAGATAGAGCCGTAGTGGAGCGTATCCCCTGTAAAGAGCTCACCTGTTGAAAGCAGAATACAAATGGATCCAGGGGTATGGCCTGGAGTGTGAACAACAGTAGCTTTGAACCCCCCTAGATCAAATTCCTCTCCACCAATAAGCGGAATTGTGGTGGTAGCAAATTCTATTTTGAAGTTTCTCTCCTTAAAATACTCATAAGCTCCTGGTAGACTCTCTTGAAGATATTCAACAGACATTGGAGTCATGAGTTTTTTAAAATCCATACGGTGGATTGCTGTTTCTTGAAATTGGTAATTCCCTCCCACATGGTCGAAGTGATTATGGGAATTGATGACTATCAAGTCTCGATCAGCAATTAATGGGGTAATTAACTCTGAGAGGGAACCGATTCCTGTTCCTGTATCAATAAGGAGAGCTGAATGTTCACCGACAACAAGGTAGATATTGGTATATTCAGTCAGAAAACGAGGATCGACGTGATCAAGTCTCTCTCTGATGACATAGAGATAGGGTCGTGATTGAAGAAGACTGAGCCAGTTTTCCACGACACCCTCCTTAGTTGAAAATCAATAAACTCTTCGTCAGATGGTGACTTGGAGTGAGAAAAGTATTCATAAATCATCTTGATAGAAGTTCTCTATGATTGTTACCCCAGTGACGCTGTATCTTATTCGAAACGGAACCGATGCAAGTGATGCACTTCAGAAATTCGGAGATGATAGATTAACAACTGAGGGTATAGATCAGGCCACTAAAATCGCAAATATCCTCGAAAATCAGGGGATTACACTGCTATACACCTCTCCATCCAAGCCAGCTCGCGAAACAGCAGATATTATCTCAGATGCGATCTCCGTGTCAGTATCAGAAGACCCGAGGATACGATCACGCGATCTTGGAGAAGTAAATGGATTGACATATAATCAGGTTTCACAGCGATATTCCGCCTTATTAAATAAATCAAGATTTGATAGAGCATGGGGGTTCCCAGGTGGTGAAACGAATTTCCAGATCTATGAGCGTGCGAAATCTTTCGCCAATCAATTACTTCAGATTTCTTCGGGCAGAAGAGAGAAAATTGCGATTATCTCTCATAATATGGTCATGAATTTTCTGATTTACGGACTTCAGGGACTCCCCTATCAGGAGAAAATGTTTTACCTGTTTGAGGGAGGATCCTTCTCCGTGATGGAAAGGGCAGCAAACGATTTTGGGATGAAATACTTTGGAAAGGTCTAATTCAGTCCGTCAGCACATTGAGAGATACAATCTGCAGCTGTTTGTATCATGTCCCGCATTATAGAACTTGACTGCATCCCGGATTCGAATAGATCCCACCCGAGAAGATAGAATTGACTGTAAGTCTCTGCTATATTGCTCCAACCGCTGTTTCTCAGTTCCGTTACAATCTGGGTTCGGTTCCAGGTCCAGGTATCAAGAGGATCATCACTGTCCTGGTTAAGAAGTCTAACGGGAGCGGGAGAGAGACGCCAAGTTAATCTTCGTAATACCGACCAGAATTCAATCCCAATGCGATCGAGAACAGAGTCAACCAGTTGAGGTAGATAGGTTGCTGTCTCCAGTAAGTTCTCTTTGTCAATATGTCTAAGTTCCTCATTTGAAAGGTGGGAGGAGGGTGAATAGTCACCTTTGAGTAGTCTAATCTGTCGGCGTAGAGGAGGAACAAAACTGTCCAACCGCTCAGTATCCAATGCAATAAGCTGAACTCTGGGAGTATGAAGACTGTTGGGGTATAACTCCGTGAACTCAATTTCATATGTATGTGAGATCTCAAGAGCCTGGTGAAGATCTAGAATGGATTCTATTCTCTCTCCCGAGAAGGTTTTGAGATGTATGTCCACATCTGATAACATGGGAACATAATCAATTTTGGAGTCCCAAGCTTTGATTGATGACCCCTTACAGTAGATATACTCTAGATCAGATATTTTCTCACCGAGGAGAGCTGTCCAGTACTCGATACTCCATT
>JAEOUB010000278.1 GCA_016839545.1 Candidatus Kariarchaeota archaeon
ACAATCTTGGGATCCTGATGCTGGAGAGGAAGAAGTACAATGAGGCAGAGCAATGTTTTGAACAAGTTCTGCGAGAGGCACCAGACAATATCTCAGCACGGTATGAGTTAGGTATGGCCAAATTACGGTTGAAAAAACTGGATGATGCACTTGATGTCTTTGAATGGTTGAGAGAATATCATCGATCACGTGAGCAGAAGAGTGTGCAGGTGGAGAGACTGATTGATTCTATCAGAATACGAAAAGAGATAGAGGGATCTCAGTCGACATAAGTGTGTACAGTCGATACAGGTCTATCATCACTGTACCTGTGATAGCTTGACAAGATAGCCGATGATTGCTACTATCACGGGAATACCAAGAACCATGTGAATGGTATAGACAAAGCCCAACGTCAGGCTGAGAATGATCAAGTAGCCGATGAAGAACAGGACGGGAGCACCGACCAGGTAGATATAGGACAGCTGTTCTGACGACAGGGTCCGGTTGGCCTGATCGACGACAAAGCCGACACCCAGTGCCAGCAGTACAAATCCAAGTCGTGCCACCTGCTGTGCTCGATCTGCATCAAGACCAACTGGAAATCCCATAGAGGTGGTGAAGAAGACGACGACACCAAAAAAGATGGCATTCATCCCCATATCCAGATCAAACTTGACATTCAGCTTCTGAAACGAGATACCGATAATGATGGTAAACAGGAAGATACCCGTCATTCCCAGACCCTCGTTGTAGAAATCCATGGCAAATACGGAGTAATCACCCACGGAATTTGACGGAAAGATCAGGTGTGTGGGAACAGCGAAATGCTGGAAAAACAGCACGATTGTCACAAAAAAAGTGGCAGTGAGAAGCAGGGGAAGTCTATCTGTGAAAGACCCAGTCCACGCCTCAGGGTATTTCCAGTAATACCGCAGTGGTCCGGTAAGCAGAAGAGAGGCAGCAACAGCAATCATGAGATGTGTCGGGGAGTACAGCGCATCAACTGAGAGCTCCACACCGAGAATTTCATGCCATATCCCATCGCCAATTCCACCTGCAAAGAACAGGGGAATTCCGAGTATTGACAGGAAAAAGCCTTCTGGCATTGCTTTCCTCCAGGAATAGCCAGCACCGATATTTCTCACCAACTCGTAGAGATGGACCGAGGCAAGTGCAAAAAATCCAGTGTAGAGCACTGCATGCCAGGGTGTAAAAAACGTCTCTAAGGATGAGGGCAGGTTGGTATGTGCCCACCCATCGAGATGCGTACCCACTACCAGCCACAGTGCTGTCACTGTCACCAGGTACTGGAATCTCAGGGTAAGTGCAGGATGAGACTCAGCCATAGACCTCCCCCTCACATCCAATATTTATATCAGGCAGAGGCAGGTCAGGTCATCTGAGTGCAATTTATAAAAAATCTTATCGCAGGAATATGAGTCCACTGACCCACTTAATTATGATAACAGAAGAAAAGATGTCAGGCTCAGAGGTTGCAAGCCATCACCCCTGATCTTCAATAAGATCTGAGATGATATCTGAGCCTATTCTTCTTCCATCTCGACATTCTCAACAGGAACGCCGGGATCAGCCAGCTCAAGATCGACAAACAGGATGCCGGATTTGTAGCTCGCTTTTGCACTCTCAGGCACTACTCTGTCCTGGAGTACGATCTCCCACTCATCGTCGGGACGAGTGGAGTATTGTCGCAATTCTTCTTTTACCGAGGCTTTGACCAGCAGGATCTGTTCCTTGGCTTTTACCTCGAGGCCGCCCTCACCGATTCCCGGCAGGGGTATGACCACTCGGAGTTTGCCGTCTTCCTCGTGCTGGAAGCCAAAGTCGAATTGTCGTAGCTGTCGAAGACGCCAGTGACCACCCATTACTGGAGCACGGCGGAATCTTCGTCGTCTGTGTTTGCCACCTCTGTGGCCATGTTTTTCGTGTGTCATGTTATTTCACTCCAGTACTGATTATTGGCTGAGAACAAGCTGAGTGCTAGTCCTCGAAGGTGATAGGCACATCGTGAGCCGTATCTGCCTTGATTTTCACCTTTTCAGACAGTTGAGCGCAACTCTTGGCAAAGCCAGCAAGGTTGTGGCTGAGCCGGTCGAGGAGCTCCTCGTACCTGGAAGGTGCGGGTTCAAGTGATGCAAGGTTTCGGAGGACATTCTGATAGTAATTGAGTGTCTCTCGTAGCTGTGCTCGAAGTGGCTTGGTGACAGATGACAGGAACAGATCACCCTGATGGGACCGTCGGAAGTGGAGTCCTCCATCTTCCATCTTCTCAAGGAGTTTTGCCTCTGCAAGTCGATGGAGTATGGGATAGACGGTGCCAGCTTTTGGGGTCCACTCAAGAGTGGATTCTATCAGCCTGTCCATGATGGTATTGGGAGATTCAAAATCGCCCTCTACCGTGGTCAGGATCCAGAATTCAGACTCTGATAGGAGTTTTCCGTCGTGTTCAAATGCTTTCAGCCACATATTATCACCGTTCTGTGCTCTGAATACTTATGCTTATCTTCCTTTTCTGTCATCTTTTGATGAGTTTTGGAGATAGTAGACAAATGTTTAGAGCTCTAAATCAATACTGATTCATATATGAATTATCTCATATATAAAGACCAATTATGTGTTGGAGTGAAAATCGCAGAATTTTTAGAGCTCTAAAGTCATGTATTTTTCTCAACATCCTGTATTGGAATTGAGGCTATCATGACTTGACGGTCAATAATACCATTCATCATGCTGAATCGTCGTCAATATTGACCATGACGATCTTCAGGGGTTTCAGCGAGTCATAATTGAGATAATGAGCATGACGGATGAAGATCCCGAC
>JAEOUB010000279.1 GCA_016839545.1 Candidatus Kariarchaeota archaeon
AGTTTCCATACCTTTTCTTGAGTCGAGACATAAGATCAGAGTCCAACATCACACCATTGAGGTCTCTGAGAATCTCAATAATTGCCGATCTCAGTGGGAGTATGGACTTGACCATAGGAAATTACTCAACTTGAGGTTTTAATAGATTTGTATCCCCATTGGTGTAATACGACAATTGAAAGCAGAAGAATCGTGTTGTATACAGTCATAATGTATTTGAAATGCCTTATCAGTGGAGAATTGGAATGTCTGAAGGGGCAAGTCAGTTGGATCTTCAAATCCTTGGCCAGGAAATCGATACTGCCCGGTTGGTACCGGCAGAGAAGAAGATACCAATCATACAGAGAAACTCGGGAAGAATACTTGTTCTGCTGCTCACAATAGGAATATTTGCCACATTGGTGCAATGGATATCAAACTCATTCCAACCAGGAATCTATCCTGTTATTGTTGTCGTTTTCCTTCTAGTTTCCGTTTCACGCAGGGAAGCCGTTCGACAGATCTATTTTCTGTCTGAAAAGGGGCTCCACATTCCATATATGTGGTTCTTCACTCGGGTTATCCCCTTGGAAAATGTTGTCCGGGTAGTAGATGATGAAATTGTGGATGAGGAAAGTGGAAGAAAATATGGAGCTATCAGGATATTGGTAGATACCCCTCTGATGTTGTTAAATATCACAGGTTTGCAAACGTCAAATATACTGCTATCGACGATGTATTATGATTCAATCGATCTAAACAGGTTCGCAGATGAGATCCTCCGCCGAAAGAGAGAGTCGGGTGGTGTTCCAAATACTTTGGCTCAACGACTGACAGATCAGGTTGATCGAGCATGGAGCAATAGATGGCTGATTATTATTCTCAAAGTGCTGGATGGCAGTACCGAGGCACTGATCTATCTATTTCTTCTTGAAAGTTTCATTTTCGGGTTCTTTAATGTCTCAATCTGGCCCAGATTGGGTGGTATCCTTCTTGGAGCGTATTTCTTACTAATTCTACTCTTTCAGATGTTTGACAAACCTCAAGCAATCATTGGTATTCGACCCCATGAGCTTGGTCCCTTAATTTATGATGAGGAGGAGTTGATCACGTCAGTTAGGTTCATTTTGATGTGTCACCCCTACACTGTGAACCTGAAAAATTGTGAGCTCATATATCCTGAGGATGTTGCTCGACAAGTAGGTAGGCTTAATCAGATCCATCCCCAGAATATTGAGCCTGGAGAACTGGCATACGGAGTAGCACAGATTGTCGGTAATCATACCAAGGCAAAAGGGGCAGTCATCACCTTTACTTACAAGGAGACAGAAGAGACCGGAAGAGAGTACCAAATTCCTATTGAGTGGGCTTAGAAATCATATCCGAGTACACGATTTCTTTCTTTCCGCCATATTTCGAGGTCTGAAGGATCATCTGGATAATTCTGGTAAGTGACATCGATTTTCTCAATGGCATCTAACACTTTCCGTAATCGAAACATCAAACCCCACTTCGGAAATGATCTAAGGAAAATCCTAATTTTCATGCCGAGAGTAACTGGGGCTTTATTCTGGAAGATATTTATGAGATCTTCCTCCGTTAACAATGACTTTCCGAGGAGATATGAAAAATCATCGACTCCCATTTCCTGGATAAATTGTGACACAAGGAAACTTTGTGCGTGCATACCACCAGGGTAGGACTGGATTTTCTTGTTGTATGACCAAAGTTGAATAGCATCGAATTTTCCTTTCTTTAGAGCATCAATGGCTGTATCTGCCGCAAGGCGACCTGACTCAAGGGCGGGTCCATGACCTTCATATGTGGTAGGATCAGGGAGGCCACCCGCATCTCCAACTATCATTGCTCCATTGACCACAAGTGTGTCAAAATTTGGCATTCCTGAGATATTTCCTCCACCTGCATAGATGACATCATAACTTTCAGGAGGAATATAGGTGTCCAAGATATCATGATATATCTGTTTCATTGATTTACCGTTTGGGTAGGGTATTGATTTATCCCAGGTGATACCAATATTCAGTTTGTTTTTGCCCTCTGTGAAGATCCATGCATAACCGGGAGGTGGAATGTCATGGTGGTAAAGCAAGACGATCTCATTCTGGAAGTTGTGCTCTCCCTGTTTTAACTCTACAATCTCCCTGTATGTCCCTACACTGTATTTTTTTGGAAAGACGAAGTCCACACCAAATCTCATTGATGCAGGGATCTCCTTACGGACTACTCCAATAAAGCCTGAGGCATCAATCGTGATGTGAGCTCTTACCTCATGGAGTTCTTGGTTTTGGTAGTAAGTCACCCCTCTGACCTGATCTTCTTCAATGATCACACCTCGTACTGCAGCTTCAGGTTGGATAATGGCTCCAGCCTCCTCAGCTTCTTGTAGTAATCTCTGTCCATAGACCAATCTATCAACCTGATATGCAGTCGCATAGGCTGAAAGCTTTGTTGTAAGACTTCCTGAAGCAATAGTGATCGTCTCTATTAGACTTCGTGCTTCCCCAGAATCTACGGTGGGAAGAGAAATACCCATTTCCTCAAGTAATATGTTGGTATGTTTGCCGTCCAATGCATCCCCACAGTTCTTCTCACCTATCTTATCTCGGGGTTTCTTGTCTAGAATCAGACATTGAAATCCAGCGCGGGCAATACCGATTGCGGCAATAACCCCTGCAGGTCCTCCCCCTACAATGACAACATCATACTGTGGTTCCACTGAAGAATCCCGCAGAGTGTGTTTTTTATAATCACCGATTAAAGAATGGGAAACATAGGATTTCACCATAAGATAAAGATTAATCATCTACTGAACCCAATGTGGTGTAATGAAGGCTGCCGTCTACACCTCGCATGGCAATACCTCAGTCATCGAGATACAGGAAGTTGAAATTGGTCGGCCCAAAAGTAATGAGGTCAAGATCGCGGTTAAGGCGTTTGCACTCAATCGACTTGATGTCTGGACGAGAATGGGAATGCCGTCACTGAAGTTAGAATTCCCTCATGTTGGTGCATCGGACTTTGCAGGTGAGATTATTGAGCTAGGAGCAAATGTCCAAAACTATTCGATTGGTGATAGGGTAGCAGTCAATCCAACAATTTCCTGTGGGTTCTGCCTCCACTGTCGCAGTGGTGAGATATCTCTTTGTGATGACATTCACCTGATGGGAGAACATGTCTGGGGAGGGGCAGCAGAATATGCGATTGTGCCCTCCACCAACCTGTTACTACTCCCTGATGATGTAGCATTTGTCGAAGCTGCCGCAGTGGCATTGACCGCTCTGACCTCATACAGGATGATCAGAAACCGGGCTCAAATTAAACCGGGAGAATTGGTTCTTGTCACTGGTTCGGGAGGGGGTGTGGGTACAATATCGGTCCAGATTGCTATTGAGTTGGGTGGAAGAGTAATTGCCCTTACTTCGAACAAAGACAAAGAGTCTAACGCCAGGGAACTTGGTGCAGAACATGTCATCAACTATCGGGAAAATCCAGAATGGGGGAAAGAAGTCTGGGAATACTCCGGTCGAACTGGTGTGGACATTGTGATTGACAGCTCAGGTGAAAAGGTGTTTCCCCAGGCAATCAGAGCCCTAGCGAAAGGTGGAAGGTATGTGACATGTGGTGCGACAACAGGTACAAAAGGCGAAGTAAACTTAGCCTTGCTCTTCTGGAAACAACTGTCCATCCTGGGTTCTACCATGTCATCTCATGCAGAATTCGAGGAAGTGATGGACCTTTTCTTTCAGGGCAGGATTGCACCCGTAATCGACTCAGTCTACACCTTTGATAAGGTCACAGAAGCCCACAAGAGGCTTGAAGATCCAGAACATATGGGAAAAATTGTCATTGATATGGAATTGTGAATTAATCCAATTGGTTGTCTTTGACATATTGCTGAAGTTCAGGGATCAGGCCGCCCATTCGCATCTTGTCGAGGAGGAAACCTTCCAATGGTTTGCCATGAAGTGTTTTTCCAGTTGTCAAATTCTCTAGAGTGCCCTCTTCAAGGTTCACTCTCAACTCATCACATTCGGAGACTTCTGATGTGACTGAGTCGATCTGAAGTAGAGGTAGACCGACATTCACACAATTACGAAAGAAAATTGTGGCAAATGATTCTGCAACAACTGCACCCACACCAGCATATATTATCGCATCGGGAGCTTGTTCTCGTGATGAACCCGACCCAAAATCCTCACCACCAACAAAGATGGTCGGACCTTGATCTTGAATCTCCTGCCATGTAGATGGTCGTACTGCTGCCATCACATATTTGCAGTAATCATTGGGATCCTTAAATTCCAGATACTTACTGGGAATAATGATATCGGTATTCATCGCATCACCGAATTTCATTGCCTTTCCTGTGATGTTAGCTACATCTATCGATTGATCCATACTAGATGTGTATATCGAGAATTCTTTACCTTTTTGATTGAATTACACAAATACTAGAATTCTGAGCGAGGGAAGTACAACATCCTCCTGTAGACATCATTTGCTGGATCGGCATCCTGATTCAAGTTGGGGATATGTTTCTCAAATGTGGTCTTCAAATTCAGTTTATCCTTGTTGAGTCGTATGGTTTTGGAATCGACATCAAATGCTTCGATGAAGCTTACCTCAAGAAGCAGATCTACATCATTTATTAACCCTAGATCTTCAGCCAATTCCCTGATAAATCCATCACCTACGATGAATTGGAAAGCATCTCTGGAGAATGTGATATCAATAATATTGCCGATCTTCTCATTGTTTACGTCGACCAATTTGAAACGAGACAGCTCGGACAGCTTGAATTCATCTTCGGCTATCGCATCTGTGTCTCGAGTTGTTGACTTGAGTTTGTCCTTTGTAACATTTAGTTGAATTAATTTTGCAGAGACATTTTCCATGGCAGATACAGGGAACACCGGATCGACATCAGGCATAATCCCGAGATCTTCGAGCATCTCTTCCCAAAATGTTCCACCTACTAGAAACTTGGTGAGTTGAAAACCATGCTTAGACTCTTTGAAGATAGCATCTTGAAGCACCCCAATTTTCACTCCGGTATTATCCCGGATTTCACATCCCTTTATCTGGCTAAACAGTAAACCCGCAAATCTACTACGGGCATAATCATCTTCGCTCACAGATACGCCTTTTTCAAGACAGATATAATATCTTGCACACTACTTCAAAGATTTGTAATTATTCAGACATACTGAGGAAGGTGTTCAGCCTCTATGATTTTCCCAGCGATTGCTGATGCAGCTGCTGTTGCAGGTGAGCTCAGATAAACCTGTGAGGACTCATCACCACCCATCCTTCCGATGAAGTTTCGGTTAGTAGTGGAGAGTGCGGTCATACCCGGTCCTACACGGCCCAAACTGCCACCATAACAGGCACCACAGGTACTGTAACTCCAGGTAGCCCCTGCTTGCATGAAAATCTCAACGTATCCCCGTTTTGCTGCTTCCAGACCGACTGCTGAAGAGCCAGGGATCACTATCGTCCTCGATTTCACCTTGTTACCTTTGAATATCTTTGCCATGATCTCCAGATCCTCAATCCGGGCATTGGTACAACTGCCTATGAATACCTGATCCAGTTCTACCTCACCAATTTCTGAAACTGGAGATACATTATCAGGAGAATGTGGTTTGGCCACCATTGGACTCAGAGTTGATGCATCAACCTCGAAAGTCTCAGCATATTCGGCATCAGGATCTGATTCTGTGGGAATTCCACGCATGCCTCCTGGTACTGTATTGAGATATGTTTCTGTTTTTGCATCGTAGGGCATGATACCTGCCACTCCACCCTGCTCTACTGCCATATTTGACATGGTCAGACGGGCTTCCATGGAGAGATTGTTGATAGTTGATCCGGTCCATTCAATGGCACGATCTGTTGACCAGGTCATTTTCTTCTCACCATTCACAAAGAGGAGTAAGTCCTTGCTATACACATTTTCAGGGAGGTTTCCTTCCACTTGTACCTTGTTGGTGTATGGCACATCAAGCCAGGTAGTCCCTTTCACCATGAGCTCGACCAAATCAGAACCTCCAATTCCCTTGGCGAAAGAGTTGAATGCCCCATGAGTCACTGTGTGACTATCTGTCCCCAGTGTGAGGTAGCCGGGTTGGGCGAAACCTTTCTCATGAAATACCACATGACTGATCCCACTCCCTGCATCATCCAATTGCAGATTCTGTTCTTTTACAAACCTGCGTGTCATCTCGTGGAAATTCACCATATTGTCTGTTGTCCCAAAACCCCCATGATCAAGAATAATTAGCATATTCTCCGCAATCTCAGGATTCACTCTTTTTGCACCAGTCCTGTAAAATTTTGCCATGGAAACCATGGGTAGCATTTCATTGGAGAGAACTGAGTTAGGTCGAACATCAACACGATCCCCTGCAAGAACTTCTCTGTCGTCAATTGATTGGCGAGTCAGAATTTTCTCAGAGATAGTTTGGGCTGGCATACAAAAATCAATACCATAAGCGCCATTTAAAGGGTGGCATAATCTTCCTTAGCAGACAGTAAGAGCTTGTGTGTTGCTAAGTTTATCTATCTTTATATAGACATGAGACTTAATAAAATTGAAATATGGCTGGTTCTTACAGTGGATACGAGAGATCAGGAAATGAGAAAACTGCCCGATCTTGGCCTCTCAGACTATTCCTTTTGGCAATGAATTTATTTTTACTCTCGCTTATACTTGATTTCCCTGTATTTAGAATGGTAAGCCTCTATATCATGATTGGCACCCTGTTGCTGGTAATTTTTCGTGTAGTGATACGAGGTAACAAAAGACCAGACAGAGACAATCCGAGGGATATACCTGTCTTAATCTGGAAATACCTGAGAATTAATCGAAAGTTCATGTTAGCCTCAATTCTCGGTTTACTGTTAGCTATCATGGTAATCTCTCAGATAGTTATTCTGTCAAATAGTACTTCCGGTGGAGCCTATAACGATATCTTTCAGCAGGGTACTGTACCATTGGTTGAAATTCAGAATTTTAATTGGGAAAGGAATGCGGATTATAGTAATACAGTTCTCAATATATCTGAAAATCTAGATCAAGAGCTTGAACGTCTTGCCTCTTTGGAGGGAATGAGAATTGATAGAACTATCTCATATCTCGAAT
>JAEOUB010000280.1 GCA_016839545.1 Candidatus Kariarchaeota archaeon
ATGTTGCTCAGGTTTATAATAACTCACTCTAGGGGCGGAATTTAGGTACTGCGGAAATTGCTATATGCCACCGAAAGTCCGGTTAAGGTGGATCAGCTTCTCATGTCCCAGTAGAATGTCGTGCAGGGTCACTATTCCCTGCAGTATATTATTCTCATCGACTACAGGCACTCTTTCAACATCCTTTGCAAGGAACCTTGACAATGCCTCTCTGGCATCCATATCCTTGTGGACTTTGACAACATCTTTGGTCATCGCCTCTTTGACCTCAGTTTTCCCATTTTCTATTCCTTTGTTGATGTCATTGTAACTTATGATGCCAACTACCTTCTTATCCTCAAGTACTGGAAATGTCCGTTTGCCGGTGTTTTCTGCCCTCTCCAGTATCTCCTGTAATAATGTATTGGGAGTGGCAAATATTACCTTCTCATCAGGTGTCATGATTGCCTCAATGGTGACCTCGGTAAATTGGTCATACTGAGCCAGCTGTTTGAGAAGAGTGGCATCACGAGACCGCATCTGCCCCTCATACAGGGATCTGTGTCCTGATACGACATAGGCTGCAATATTTGCAAGGATGAGTGGAATGATCAAGCTGGGCATATTGGTGATCTCGAGAACCAGTAGTATCGAGGCAATAGGCGTCTTGGTAAAGGCTGCATGTGATGCTGACATACCCACTATGGCAAATGCCGTAACCTGTGCCAGTTCAGTGATCCCTAGGACATCGGCGAAAATCAGACCTGAAATTGCACCCACAGAAAGGGTGGGCGAGAAGATCCCACCTGGAAATCCAACTGCAATAATTGCAACAGTTGCAATAATTTGTATGACCATGGCACCAAACAGGATCAGAAGATAGTTGTCACTATCGCCACCAATGAAATTGCTAATCTGATCAAATGAGGAGATACCTTCTGCCAGGTAGAAGTCCTCGATCAGCAGGAGTCCCATTGCCAGGCTTAGCAGTGAGAGCAGCAGACCTATGAGCAGTCGTTGTTGTTCAGCGAATCTTCTCTTCATCTGCTTCTGATAGCGATAGAAGACATCCACTACCCCTCTCCCCATCAGTCCTATCAGAAGTCCCAGTAGGAAAGCAAGCAGAGAGTTGAGGATGTTCACCTCCAGAAATGCCTCACCGATCCGGAAGATGTGCAAGTCCACAATAAAGCCCAGCTCGTTTACGATAGTGATCAGAGTCCTGAGTGTGACTGCAGCGACGACTGAGGCGAGAAAACTGACCATCAAAATAGGCTCATCACTGTCTTCCTTGTAGGGGACTTCTGCCGCAAATACAGCACTCCCGAAAGGTGCTTGAAAAAGTGCACCCGTTGCAGCAGCGGATCCCACGGTGATTGCCTCATCTATCTCATCTTCTCCAATACCTCGCCAAGAGGCAATCCTTGTAGCGAGTGCAGATCCAATGATGAGTGCTGGAGCTTCTCGTCCAACTGGCAAGCCTGATCCAATAGACAGACCGGCTGCCAGAAATTCGGATGATTGTTCCAGTGGTACTCCTTTTCGCTGGTGCTTTCTGCCAATCACATAGGTGATCCCGTTGGTTTCTGTGTCTTCAATACCCCAGCGGACCAGCAGGATGATGAGTCCTCCTCCAATAAGCATTGCAAGAAGTGGAAAGATGCCTCCCATTAACCAGGCAATGAAAGAGATGAAAATTGTGAAGAGAGTCATAGCAAACCCCACCACAATCCCAATGAGGACTGAGATGGGAAACCATTTCCTAATATGATCTCCAAATTCTTTCTCCTCTGAGATCAGATTAGATCTGAGACGATCAAGTTGCTCGTAAAGAGGCACAATCATATTTTCCATATGGTTGGATATATACACTCTCTTTCTATGGTGTAGGCTTTCTATTTTTCAAGAAGATCAGAGGTTTTTTAATTTCCATGGTCCATGTGGGAGTGTGTGTCGTCTATTTGCCCTGTTCAGACCAGAGGGCATTGGAAAGGATCTATTCCAAAAAGGATGGGAGGCAATGCGAACAATGTCTTGTGATCTGACGAGAAGACATGAACTGCATGACATTTTGGGGATGGAACCTGGTGAGTTTGTGCATGGTGATGGTCATGGGATCAGCTATTTCAAAGATGGCAAACTCAAGGTTTCCAAATCAATTCTCCCCATATGGGAGGGTGAGATTGCAGATGATATCTTACTTGATATCTACAATTCACCCTGTGTCATGATCCACTCACGGAAGGCATCACCCGGACTGGCAATCAATCCCAAGATGGTTCACCCCTTTTTGCAGGAAAGTCCTGTGCTGGGGCAGGCTGCTCTTATCCACAATGGCACAGTAATACGGTACAAAGAATTGGACTACGCTGATCACTACACCACAGATATCGAGTCAGATTCTGAGCGACTTTTGTTCTACTTCCTTACACGAATGGAGACTGCAGAAAATCTGACTGATGCCATTGTGACAGGTGTAAAGGAACTCCCACAAGAAACCAGTGCTAACTTCTTCCTTCTCCAGGGGAATCAGTTTTGGGCATCTCGTAATTTCTATAGATTTGACAACTATCTTGATCTCTATACATTGGTCACAGATGATGCGATAGTGCTATC
>JAEOUB010000281.1 GCA_016839545.1 Candidatus Kariarchaeota archaeon
AGCAGTAACCCTGCTCATGCTGGTGTTCATCGGAATTGACGTAATCGCATAAATCAGTCTAAATCAGTCAAATCAACAATATACAGATATCATTTATTCTCAAGATATGATTTAATTGAAGGTGCTATCATAATCCCTAATGCACGAGGTCCGACATGTGAGAGCAGTGTCGATGAGATCTCAGCTTGAATTGGAGGGTTCAGCTTTTCATCGGCAATCTCACGTAGTATTTCCAAATCTCTGGGTGTGTTGGCGTGACCAATATAGACCACATCTGTTGGTCTCGCCACCTTTTGCAGATGTGCAACAATTTTCTTGATACCATTCTTCCTTCCAATGACCATGCCAGCAGGTACAATTTTGCCCTCATGATTTTTGACCACTGGTCTCAATCTGAATGTCTTGAGCAACCAGTACTGGCTAACAGATACTCTACCTCCCCGTTTGATATAACCCACATCCTCGATCAGGACTCTGAGATGGATTTGATCTTGTATCTTGTTAAAGATGTCTATGATCTGCTGACGAGTGTAACCTGCATCCTTGAGACGAGCCGCGCAGTAGACAAAATAGCCTGCACCGAAACTGACACTGTGGGTATCATAGAGGAGGATATCACTAGCAAGATCAGAGGCAATCAGAGAGGCTCCATTGAACAGCCCTGACATCTTTGATCCGACATGGATCCCCAGTACTTCAGGGAATGTATCTAAAGCCTCTGAGTAGACACGATGAAATTCCTCAGGTGTTGGTTGCGATGTGGTGGAGTGAAGCCCCTGGTCGAAATATCTCAGTAACTCTTGCTTTGAAAGCTCAGTATCTGTAAATTCTCTCCCATCTACGATAATCTGTGTTGAGACAACAAATACATCATCTCTTGCCCTGATTTCTGGAATCACATCTGAAGCAGTATCAGTGACGATAGCAAATGTCACAAAGTCTCATCATCTGTGTGTTTTATAACAGCTTGGACGACCTCAAAGCGTATCGCCTGAACACTATATTTTATATTTCTTCAAAAGGATGTAAACTCAGTGAGTGAGAACATCCTGTCAGAAATGATGATCCGACCTGCACGTCTTGAGGACGCAGAGGAAATCGCACATCTCTTCACCAGTCACCAGCATTCCTTTGTCACCAGTGAGAAAATCAGGCTGGCCATCGGGAGCAGTTTTCTCAACAAAGATAGCTACTTTGTTGCAGAGGAGAAGAACCAGATTCTGGGTGTTCTTGAGCAGACAATGCAAAATAATCTCCATGCTCTGATTTCCTATCCCATGGTCGCAACTCATGAATATGCTCATGTGATCCGTGAGAGACTGCTAGGAAGCACTCTTGCAAGATTGAAGAGCTACGGCTACGGCTACATTTCTACAAAGATCTCAAGTTTTAGCCGTGAGGAGATGGACTTCTTCAGACTATTTGAATTCAAGGATGAGACCGTCATCATGGTCATTATGGAGGGTGAGATCAACCCACGATCAGATATTGAGTCAGAGCTGGATTACCGGCGTGTCAGTATCAGTGATGCTGATCTTGCCTATTCATGGATAGAGAGACAGCTCAATCCTCAGAGTCCCATCTTTATCACAGATGAATACTTCCGACAGCTGCTCAATGCACCAAAAGAGGTCCGCGACGGGTGGTCAATGGCAATTGATCCTGAGACCAGACAACCTCTTGCAATGATCTCCTCTTTGATTGATGGCAGTACCAACCAGCCAGTCATATTCGGTCCGTTCTCTGGTGAGAAAGGTATTGAGGCCCGGGTTCCACTTCTCAATGAACTGCTGTGGTACCATTCGCTACGGGGCAGGACCCATTATAGACTGATGAGGATTGACACTTTTGACAATGACGAGGAACTTATTGATCTGTTTGATCTCGTGGTGATAGAACGTATTGTTTTGCTGACAAGGAAACTCTGAGAGCAGAAAGCGAATTCCACCTGCGGATCGAAAATTTAAAACAGTAGGCTATCTCATACGTTGTGTGGAGGATCAGATCTACAACAGCCTGTATTGGTCAGTCCTCCAGTATGGTGTAGATCTAACAGACACCTCAAAGTCGGACATGGAACGCAAGTACCTGCTGGACAATATTTTGACATTGCTCAATAACCGGTTGGGATTGATCGCCTCCATGATTGGCCTGCATTCAGACAGGCACCAGTTCAATTTCCGACACTCTCTGGGATTACCAATCGAGCAGTGTGATTTTATACTGAGAAAATTCAAGACGTTCTCAAACCAGGATGGCAATGCCATTGAGGAATACACGCTGAGCTTTACACCTGATGTCCAGGTGGCAGCACTCAGGCAGGAACTCTCAGAGGTGACCATGGTCTCCAAGCTCAATATTGTCTCAAATTTTAATATTGAATTCACTATGTTCTCTGATCATGCGATTGATGTCAATACAGATCTGCAGATGATTGATACAGTGATGAAAGCAATCTGTAATGCGTATTTTGCCACCTTCCAGATCAGTGTCATGGAACAACGTGGAAAGCATGAGATTGAGGCATTTGAAGAATCTCCCTCACCTATCCTGCTAATGGACAGGCAGATGAATATTCTGAAGATCAATGAACAGGGAGCTATGCTCCTGGGCAAGCCGTCCCTGCACAGTGTCTTTAACCTGAAGAACTTCATTATCACAGAGAACACATTAGAGTATGATATTGGTGGGATCGGCGAGACCATCATGCGGTATTACCGCCAGGTACTGCGATTGCCCATCCATTCTGTCTACCAGGTTGACAAGATTAAGGTCGACCTGCTGGTCAAGGCTGTGTCTCCTGAGACAGTTGTGGTATCCATGATCATCAATGACCAGGATAAGACAAAGCAATTGCAGCAGAGCCTCCTTGACAGTTCTAACTCCCTGAGTTCTGAGCTGAGCAATTATGCTATGCTGTTCAAAGAGGCACGTGAGGAAGCTATAGAGTACGGTCTGTCTACTTTTTTCCCAGCCAGTTTTGCCTTTACCATCAATGAGAAATCAGGTCCGATTGTGCTGTCCAGCTCACCTGATATCGACCATGACCTCATTTTTGAGGATACTATCAAGCTCATGGCATCACTGAACAGCTACCAGATTGTGGAGCAGGGGTACCTCACTGGGGTAAATCCCTGGACTCAACCGTCCGGTGAGCTGCGGTGGATTGCTTTCTCCCGTCAAAACAGGTATGCAAGAGGAGGTCTAGAGATCCACCTTATCGGGCTGGTGACCAAGACATCATTACTGATGCTCAAACCTGAGATTGCCAACACGCTACTTGGGCTCTTGCTGGGAACAATGAACAGATTTATCGAGACCCTCAGTGAGGATAATGCAGATTTTGTGACATTGCCATTTGCTCACGATCGTAATTTCTCCACACTCTCCATTCTCAAACAGCAAATGCTGGAGCTGAGAATGGACTCATCAGAAATTCTTGCTGTCTACTCCTGAATAGACGGTTCAATTCTATGTATGTGTGGAAAAATATAAGAGTTAACGCCTAGTTTGTGTGTAGGTTAATGGTGAATTGATGAGTACGGAGGATGCCAGCGATCTCAAAATTGTTTTGGGAGGCAGATGGGGAGTGGGTAAGTCATCAATCCGTAGGCATATCATCTCCGGGGGTCAGGACAGGTTCAAACACAAGTACCTGCCGACCATTGGCTCTGATTTCTCATTCATGGAGACTGATATTGCAGGAAATCGCTACAGACTGCTACTGTGGGACCTTGCTGGTGAAGAACGGTTCAGACAGTTCAGAAGTCTCTACTTTCAGGCAGCCTCTGCGTCTCTCCTGATTTTTGACCTGACAGACCGGGAATCGTTTGATATCCTTGACTCGTGGGTTGATGACCTGCAGAGTCAAACGCCTCAGGGAGGAGTTCCAGTGGTCCTGATTGGCAACAAACTGGATCTTATCCTGGATGACTCTGAGATCTGTGTCAGTACTGCTGAGATAGATGCTGCCATCTCCCGCTTCGAAGAGAAGCTGAACAACCAGTTCAAGATACCCTACCTCAGGACATCTGCAGTGACAGGTCAGAGTA
>JAEOUB010000282.1 GCA_016839545.1 Candidatus Kariarchaeota archaeon
ATGGTACCTCCATTTGTCCACATGGCATGCGGTCCTCCATGAATGGATAGAACCAATCCAGGTTTTCCTTCTGATACCTTGGAAGCATCAAAATACCAACCATGGAATTTGACTCCCTCAGGATTGGTAAACCACATCTCTTCGGCTTCAGCTAGCTGCTTAGATGAAAGCCCATCTTTATTGGGATCATCCACTAATTCGACACCATTTGGTGTCCATTTCCATACAGCCCAGATTTTGAGGTCGTCAGTGGCTGTGAAATAAACATCTCCAGTCTCGGTCACTGTGTAATCGATAACGGACGAAGCTGTCTCGAAGATTTTGTGGAAGGTTGAGGTTACCGGATCAAATTCTCTGACATCTGATTTTCCAGTATCATCAACCCTGGTGTAGATTTTTCCATGAAGGAATTTGATCTGCTCTACACTTCTGTCCAGCTCTTCATTGATCACAGTAAGTTGATTATTTTTATACATGGCCCACCGTGTGTTCTGTCCGGCAAAAGTACCCTCTCCCATGACGTTGAGAAACAGCAGATCCATAGAATGACCTACGGGTGGTGATGCATTGGGTGATGTGACCTCTACAACGATCTCTCCCTCTGATGTATCATCTGATTTGAATTTGACCAGTTGTGATTTGATACTTAGATCTCGTGGTATCTCCCTCTTGCTCGTGGATACCACGTCATTCTCGGAGACGAACTGAGGGATTGAGTGGTGATAGTACCCGTCAGAAATTCGGCGAGTTTCCTTCGTATCTAGATCAAGGACATAGACATGAGCGTATCTATCGGGATGATTGTAGCTTGTTCCCTGTCGATATACGAGATCGGTAATAACCCGAGGATCCTGAAGAAGGCGTTCCTTCTCTGTTTCCTCTGCCTTTTTTCTCTCCACCTCAAACATTGTATCCGGTTTGGAGTCGTCGTCGGGATCGTTAGGGTCGACCATTGCAGTGTAGGCTATTTTATTTCCATATTTGCTCCAATTGTAACCTATGACCCCATTCTTGGCAGAAGTCATTTTTTCAGCCTCACCTCCATCAAGTCTGATCACAAATATCTGGGGTTTCTCTGCTCGTGTGGACAGAAATGCCAGTCTAGATCCATCTGGAGAGAATTTGGGTGAGTGATCAATTTTTGTCCCTGAAGTGAATTTTCTGATCTCACCACTCTGAGTATTCAGTAACTTGATGGTTGAGGTATATGAATTCTCGACCTTGGTGGGTGTCTTCTCGTCCCAAACGACATAATGTCCAGATGAATCAATATTGGTCACCCGGCTAATACTATAGTAATCGTCAGCTACAACTTTATCCATTATAGCTGTTGTAAATCAATGGGGTTTTTGACTCTTCATCTTTGGTCAATCTCAGAAGTTAAGAAAATTGGAATAATTCACTGCCTACATCTTCGCAAAGTAATATTCCACAGCAAGGTCATGAGCAGTCGTGTAGAGTGTTCTCTCAAAGTTGGGGTCGAAATCTAGAGTGGCAAAAGCTCCTTTGGTCACCCAGTCCTGATCATTGTTGGGTGTTACGGCAAAAGTGAGCAGGGTTACGTCAATATCATCTATCACGTAGTGTTTGGTACCCAGACAAAGTCCTGCATAGACATCGTTGGGATCAATGCCACGTAGACAGAAAACCTTGTCGAAATGGTTGAGTAGGGCTCCCATGTCAGTTTTCTCATCAATATTCAGACAGATCTTGAAATTGAACCAAGGTCGAGGATTGAAATTGGTAATGTCATATCCGAGTTCAGCAAAAACCTGTTCGATGAGGTTCATCTCGTCGTGTGTAAGCTTACCATCTTCCCTTGCCTTAGAAACCAAGTTCCTAAGAAGTACCTTCCCCGATGAGGCAAGAAGCTTATTCAGAGCCGAGGATGTTTCATTATTGGATTGCAGAGCTTCAATCTCTCTCTCAATTTCCTCAACTTCCAGGGTTAATGCTTCAATGAGGGCTCTTTCATCCACAGTGATGATATTATCCTCTTCTGCCTTTCGGATGACTGAGTGTAGAACCTGTTGAAGATTCAGATTTGTCATCACGATTATTTTTGCGGTCTCCTTGATATTCCTTATCCTCTATTTACAATTTCATGCTATAGTAATGGATCA
Organism: Candidatus Kariarchaeota archaeon; assembly: GCA_016839545.1. Taxonomy (GTDB): domain Archaea; phylum Asgardarchaeota; class Heimdallarchaeia; order Heimdallarchaeales; family Kariarchaeaceae; genus Kariarchaeum. The sequence goes on from JAEOUB010000282.1 coordinate 2,124, forward strand.
AATTCGTCTTTGACGTTCTGAAACTTGGGGAATGCATTCAATAGGATTACCATGAACATTATTCCAAGTGCGACGAGTGATATGTACTGGAGAATTCTGACCGAACCTATAAGAGAGGGTAGAGTGGTAACAATAGTCAATATCAGCACACTCGAGGTTCCCACAATTGCCAAGATTGTCAAATTATTGGAAATCCATTGGAATTGGCTCTGAACATACAGATCTGCATGGATCACTGCCTGATATACCTCTCTTGTCATCTTATCATGACTGGCAAACATCTGTGTCCTACGAATATTGTAGAGATTGCCCATAAACATCTGTTCGGCAAGCAGCCCTATAGTCAGTACAATTATGGGGATCATGGTAGTAAGACCAAGAAGATGTTGATGGATAATACCCACAAATATAGTGGTTCTGAAGAAGAGGAAGGACCTGTTGTCCGTTGCATCAATCCTTCTTGCCACAAGTAACATATTGACGATAAACAACCCGACTCCTATCATAAAGAACTCGAATTGTGTCAGTTCAACATTTTCGTATTCTCGGGGCAGGAAGAGGTAGTAAATACCTGCAATCAGTTGGATCACAAATGTGAACATGCTCATACCTCGAAATATTCGAAGATGCCTCTGGTAATTTCGTACAACATCTATATTCATCTTTCCATCACCCATGATCCCATAGAAACATCAAAAGGTAGTTCTGGGGTCCATTCATAGACCTTGATACCTTTCTCGGCGAGATTGGTCTTCATCACCATCTTCCGCAGTTTCAATATCTCTATTGCCATCTCAATCTTGATATCAACTTTTCTGGGTACAATGAAAGCAGTTGGAGCAAAGACACTCAGACGACCAAGTTTAGGCAATTTTTCTGTCAGTATTCTGGCGTTCTCCGGTCTGTTCAGTGAGGAAAACAGGAGTACCTCGTTATTGGTCTCTTTTATTCTTTCAATTGTCTTATCCAACCGCTGCTCAA
>JAEOUB010000283.1 GCA_016839545.1 Candidatus Kariarchaeota archaeon
AAAAAAGAATGACGACGGTACCCAGAGCAATTACAGTCGAGCTTGCGATTCTACCACTCAATCCTACAAATTCTGCGATTACAGTTGTGTCATCCATTATTCGAGTGAGTATTTTGGCTGTTTTGTTTTTATCAAAGAAACTCATATCATGATTCTGTACCCTTGAGAATAGATCATAACGGAGATCTTGTGTTGTCTTAGCTGTGAATTTGGTATTGTAATATGTCTGAATAGCATCTGCTAACCAAGATGCAAAATTGAGGAGTAGGTAGTAATAGGCTGCAGTAAAGAATACATTGTTCTGTCCTGAAATCAAAGCATCTACCCCGGATTGCAGTGTCAGAGGAATAATTAGTGTAAACCCTGTACTCATTAATATCGCAAGAACTACGATTATCAGGTACCTCCAATATGGTTTGATAAATGCAACATACCGACTCAATAGTTCTCTATCACTGAACTGACGATCATAGACAGACTCTTCCCCTATAATCCAGCTCATTGATTCGCCTCCGGCAGTTCCATATGGGGATCAAATATTCTCCTGTAAATCAAATTAGTGAGGAGAAGGTCATTATGGGTTCCCTGCCCCACAATTTTTCCTTTATCGATGACCAGTACTTTATCTGCCTGTCTGATCATATTCAAACGGGCAGTTACAATGAATGAGGTCCTACTTTTCATGACACTTCTAATTGCTCCGACAATCTGTTGCTCGGTTTCTGAATCCACCGCTGACGTTGAATCGTCAAGTATCAGGATTTTGGGGTCCACAAGAAATGCCCGAGCAATACCTATCCGCTGTCTCTGACCACCTGAAAGTCTCATACCTCTCTCTCCTACGAGTGTGTTCTCCTTTTGAGGTAGCTCGTGAACGAACTCATTCACTCTGGCTATTTCCATCACTTTCTGCAGTTCCTCCTCAGAGTGTTCACTACGTGCTGCAAAGGCAATATTCTCCTTGATTGATGTTGAAAACAGATAGATGTCCTGCTCTACGGTTGCAATTTCTGATCTTAACGACTTTAGATCATAATCACGAAGATCAACACTGTCTACCCGTATTGAACCAGAATCTGGATCATATAGTCTCGTTAGCAGTTTGAGAAGTGTGGTTTTTCCACTTCCTGTGGGACCAACAATGGCAACAATCTCACCAGGCACTGCTGTAAAACTGATATTGTCAAGTATCAATTCCTCTGCATACCGGAAAGACACTGAATCAAACTCAACATGCCCTTTGATGTCCTGTTGGATGGGCTCTTCTGCAATAGCAAGACTGGAGTCTTCACTGATGAGTGCCTGTACTTTTCTAACACCTGCCAGACCCAGACTAGTAAATTCCAAGACTCTACCCAGAAGGAAGGTAGGCCCTCTCAACTGGACTATTAGGCCAACCATAGTCACTACTTCACCAAGGGTCAATTCAACTGGTATCACTGTTGTTCCAATAAGGATAGAACTGCGAGTAGCAAGAAATGCTGAGGAAAGGAAGAGAACTCCACCCATGAGATAGCTAACCAGCATAGGAAAGTAAAGTGCGGTAATCTTTCCGCGAGACTCCCAGATGCTAGTATAATTAACATTTTCTTTCTGAAATCTCTCAGTCTCGTTCTCTACCTGAGTGAATGCACGAACCACCTCTGCACCAGATAGATTCTCCTGTACCTGTGCATTTACCTCTCTGAATTTATCCTGTTGGCTTACTGAAATCGGCGTCAACCGGTTGTTATACCATTTCAAGCTCAGTATCCATATGGGGATCATCAATAGGAATACAATGCCAAGGATCCACTGTTGCAGGAAGATGATGATAGTTAGTGAGACAAGTGAGACGAAAGCTTCTCCGAAAATCCTAATCCCAGGAGCTAATGAGCTGTATAGAGATCTCATATCATTCTGTGAGACAGCCAGTAATTCACCAATTTTGACAGAGTCATGAAATGCCATATTCTTGGCCTGTAATGACTGAAAATAGATCGATCGTACATCTCGTTCTACTGATGCTGCAAGATATTCATTCCCCCAGCTCATAGCCGCATCGAAAAAGGGAGAAATAATTCCTACAATCAATACTGCTAGTGAGTAATACAGTATTGCCTCAGGATCTCTTTCAACAATACCCCGATCAACAAGGAGGCCAATCAGCACAGGGATTACAAATCTGAGGGTTTGGTGAATGATTATTCCAATAATAACAAAAAACGTGACAAGCTTGTACTGCATGACTAGTTCAATCAGCCATCTCATCGGATGCTTCTCAGCTCTTGAGAGATTGGTTTGAATGCTCACGTCGTAATCATTCACAGACCAACCAACTTCACACAATTAATAATCTCTTAGCTTTATCCTAAAAACTTTGAAACATAGAAATTCAAACACAAAGCTTCTCCATTCGTGATAATTCTTCAAACCATTGCATCCCCAATTTGGGTGAGAAATCTTGCTCTCTCAAATACCAGTGAGTCAGTACTGCAGTGACCAAGAAATCCCATTCTAGCTGTCCTTTGCTGCTTATCTGATGAAATCTATTCAAATACGCTCTGTCGTAGATTGTTGGACCGTGTGTTGCAAATTCCCAGTCAAATACAATGATTTGATCCTGGCAGATACCCAGATTTCCAAGATGGAGATCTCCGTGTAACAATGAGGTCGGAGTCTCATCCCATTCAATACAATCCCAATGCTTCTCGAGGATAGAAAGATAGTTTATCCCATACGCAGGATGCAAAGACTCCAGGTCAAATAGATGTGTCTCCAGGTCTGTCTGCAAGGAATAGGGTACTCCTCCTGTCTGGTTGGATAACCACTCAAGTACTGGATTGGGATCAAAATCACTGGGTACTGCCTCCATTTCTATCAATTCTAGAGCACGTACATTGTATTCAGGCCATTCCTCAACTATTGCAGGGGATCTGACCAAATCAGAGGCTTGTAATGCTCTCAAAACAATACCCTCTCGAAGAAATCGATCTGTGTAATAGTCATCAGTGAAAACTCTCAGGACCACCTGTTTTCCTGACAGATCTGCCTGGTAGGTTGCGGTCGAGGTGCCTCCATCTAACCTTTCACCAAGTATCACACCTAGCTCCTCTTCCAGATTATCCACAGCTACTCATCTTTGGTTAACTAGAAAATTCCTTGTACCATTCCCCAGACAATTGCTTTGCTGAATAATATACCGAGAACACCTGAAAATGAAATTTGTATATGGGGAAATATCAACAATATCGTAAATACATTTTACCTAAAATTCGATGATGGTCGTGTCAAACTTATAAGTTCGTCATCCTCAGAAAGTAAAGAGGTTCTATCTGTGGGAAAACGAGACAACCGATCACCAACGACCTTTTGGTTCTTAGACTCTTTGAAGGGTCAGGCAAAAGAACAGTCTCGACTTCTTGGATTGACCTTAACGGACCTGATCAATGCAGCAGTCGCTCATTATCTAGAGAATATTGAGGACATCAACCCTGAGGCTGCAATGAAACAGATAGGAAGAGAGATTAAAGATGCACCCAGATTGAACCAGATGGAGAAGGAGATAGATGACATGCGGGATCGTATGGTAAAGATCTCACAGCTTGAGAGTCAGATGTCTGCCTTGGTCAGTGATCTTGAAACACTCAAGGAGAATATTGAAGGAGAATACCTGCAATCTATTGTCCGGACACATATCGACTCTAAAGTAGGGGGAACCCTAACGGAACTTCAACGTATCCTGCAAAAACTAGGATAATTGACGAAAATTTATGGAGTGATCTTTGGTGGTAGATGGTTACTTTACCGGGGGAAAAGAATCTCTTTTTGATTACTGGCAAGATCCTGAGAGAGCAAAGAAATTCAAGTCCGGTGGTTCACGCGTCAGTGCAGTACGATATTTGCTAAACAAAGCTGAAGTCGAAATTCATCAAGGTACATGGATTGATACAGCAATTGGTGCCGGTTTTGTTCAATCCCAGTTATTTCAAACTGTCGAGCCTTCGCTCTTGGTGGGTGTGGATTTCTCACGACCCATGCTTGAACTTGTTGATTCAGAGGTTGAACGAGTCTTGGGTTCCACATTCTCTCTGCCATTTAGAAAAGAGTCGTCGACAATAGTCACTAATATATTCTGCCTGAGTGACTACCCCGATCCTTCCACAGCATTTGAGGAATATGCCAGAGTTGTGAAAACTGGAGGTATTGTCATGTTTCTCGACTACTCCTCCGAGGATGAATACTGGACTCTCAGACAGCAAGCCCATTCAGAAGAGGTGGTGGGCAACATTAATCTTCGCAATCCTGATACCATCAAGCAGTTTTTACCCAAAATGTTGCGAGTAGTACTCAACATCATCCTTGAGGCGGAAACATCAACAGATAGCTTCGACTCAAGGATTGAATTACCTGGGACATTGAAACGAGCTTTCCTTTTTGTTGAGCTGTACAAACCACGAGGCTCATAGCTGTTGTAGGGTTGCAATTACCTCATCCATATTTTGCGCAAGGAGATATGTGATTGATTCATATCCAATACTGTCCTTACCAACCAAAAACATCGGTAGCGAGGTAGTTAGTTGACTTTTGTGTTCTTCGATTTTCTTGAAAAAGTCCTCCTCAAGTCCTGAAATGATACCATATCGCAAATTGAGGGCACTCAACCTATCCTCAAGGAACTGCGAGGATTTGATCATCATAAGTGCTCTGACCTCCGGATTGAATGATCTGATTGCCAGTAAAAATTGCGAAATCGTTTCAGACCCACTAAATGCTGGCAAATCCGCTAGCAATTCCCTTCCCTTTCTCTTGATAATTCTGCCAGGAAAGGCTGCAATGTCTGAGGGTCCTTGAGGTTTCAGAGCTGAATATACCAGTTGTAACCCTATTTCGGGGATATGCCGATGATGTCGGGGTTCAGATGCAAAAATGTTAAAGAATCTACTCATGTCAATAAGAATATCTGATTTATCAACCTGCAATTCCACGATATCAGTTTGTGTATGACAGGCGATGCAGCTTGGATCCAAGGATTCGGTCTGCATCCTGTGAAATTCACATGTAGGTCCATATTGCCGCATGATCTTGCATTGATTACATCCCAATTGAATTGCAGATTGTGTTCCAGCGCGACCCTGAATTTTCAATACCTCAGCTATCTCAGAGGCTACACTGATGGCTCTTGATACAAGTTCTTCAGGAAGACCCTCATGGGTTCTCGGTCTCTTCAGATAGCCTGACACCACAGGTTGTGATACCTGCAGTAGTTCTGCAATTTCCGTCTGTGTGAAATTCTGATCTCTAAGTAATCGACTGACCTGAATTCTAATCTGAGCAAGGTACGGTTCAGCCAAGAGTTCACAGGGAAATTTCATATGTATGGGGGGGCTATAAGGGGGCATAATAATGCTCTTATATTCTCATGATGGGTTCAAATTGTGCGATTCTACCAACTCAGAAGACTGTGGCTTCTCATTCCACTATTACTTATCCTTACACCTATGTCTTCTGCTTCAATTTCAGTAGATCAATCTCCAAGCTTGGTGATTTATACCTATGATTCACTTCTCGCAGATCCTGGTTATGCATTTGACAGAGCATTTGAGGTCTATGCAGGACTACCAAACGGAAGTGTCCAGGTCAATTATCTTTCAGACACCGGTACCATTCTCTCAAGAGCTATAGCAGAGAAGAACAATCCTGTTGCAGATATTTTGATTGGTATAGACAATGTACTCGTTCATCAGGCAAGAGAAGAGAATATTCTAACTCCCTATATTCCGGATGGTGCAGAGCAATTGATAGATGGCCTGGTTGATGATCTGGCTTCAGATTATCTCTTGACACCCTATGATTATGGTGTCATTGCACTATGGTATCTGAACCAAGAGTTTGAAGGAGATCTTGATACTGAGGAATTCAGCCTTGACCAATTATTGACAGAGGAATTCAGAAGTCAATTAATCGTTCAGGATCCCCGACTTAGTTCTCCAGGATTAGGATTCCTTCTAACATCTATAGCACTTTACGGTGATGATTCAGATGGAATCTTAGAGGGTAACTGGCAGGATTTCTGGCGATCACTGAGCCAGGAAACTGCAATCACAAGCTCTTGGGGTGATGCTATCACCCGTCTCTATGCTGAGGAGGATAGAACAATGATGGTTTCATACACCTCAAGTCCTGCGTATGGCAATTGCCTCTGGGAAGATGATACCACCACCGCAGTTCTGCCCACAGTTGATGGAGTACAATATGGTTGGCAACAGATTGAAGGAATAGGTTTGGTAAATAACGCACCTCATACAGATCTGGCAATGGATTTTATTGATTGGTTTATCTCTGAAGAGCTTCAAGAGCAGATACACCTCAATCAATGGGTATATCCAGCACGTGATGGTATCTCTGCCCCTGATTGTTACAATACTTCAATAGATCCCTCCACGATCACACCTCTGAACAGTCTACTTTCACCAGATACCGTAGAACAGCAATTGGATATGTGGCTAACAGATTGGGAGGTCAGCTGGATTGAAGGTCCAGTAAGCAGTAATGATGGTCTTCCCATCAATTGGATTGCAGCATTATTATTGATTCCAATACTCAGACGAAGAAATAAGGTGTAACCTATGAAACACTCCCATTATGCAATACTACTTCCCTTTCTTGCATTTTTGGGGATTTTCTTTTACTGGCCTATGACCAAGATTTTGACGATCGCATTCTCAGCAGGACCGGAGCAAATACTTGCAGTCATATCTAATCCGCTCACCACGAGATTTTTTAGATTTACACTGGGTCAAAGTATACTCACTGTTGTGGGTGCCACACTACTTGGTCTCCCCACAGGATATCTTCTTTCTCGACATCGTCTTTTTGGAGACAAATTTATCCGAGCTGCTCTTACAGTACCATTTCTCTTCCCTCCACTCGTCCTCCTCTTGGGCTTTGTATTGGTTTCAGAGAACTTCATCAGTCCTATTTTCAACACTTACTCGCCTTTCTCCTACAGTGGGATTGTTATTGCCCATATCCTCTACAATGTTTCTCTTATAACCAGGATCACAGAAAGTGGTTTCGCAGGTGAATCACAGGGTTTACATGATTTGGCAAGAACTATGGGTAGTGGCACTTGGAGTCGTTTTCGAGATATTTCACTCCCACAGGTAAAACCAGCACTTATATCAGGTCTATTACTTGTATTCCTATTCAGTTTCAATTCTTTTGCAATAGTATTGATTTTAGGTGAGGTTAGACTGCAGACTCTCGAGGTAATGATCTATGCTCAATCACGATTGCGATTCAACATTGAGACTGCCGCAATACTTGCTATCCTACAATTGTCCATCAACCTCGTGGTAATTGCGGTTTACACTCGCACTTCTAGATCCACATCATCTCTAGAGCTGAACACCTTGCAAAAACCACCCACAAAATCACTATATGCAACTCTCTTCACCTATGTGATTGCCCTTCTGACATGGATACCCGCAATGGCGGTCATATACTATGTCATCAATCAGCAATCAATATCCCTTGCGGAATTCTTCAGTTCTGATTATAATAGATATCTTGGTACATCATCACTACGGGTTATTCTGAACACACTATTTATCGGTTTCATCGTTGCGATTACTGCTGTACTTCTGTCACTCTCAATCGTCGTATTCTCATACCTGAGACGTGAGGAGTCGGTGGATAGGTTACTCATCCCCTTGATACTCTTGCCAATGGGGACCTCGGCAGTTACTACTGGTTTTGCATTGTTACAAACACATGGCCAATTCTCAGTTTTCAGCAAGATTGTCTTGGTGTACATTATTGCGGCGCAACTGCTTATCGCTATTCCCTTTGCAACACGAGCAGTTTCTTCAAGCTGGGAAAATGTACCCAAGGAAATCTTACAGGTAACCGATACAATGGATGTCAGTCAGGTGGATGTCTTGAGGAATGTGATTTTTCCCTATCTAAGAACAGGAATATTTGTGGCATTTCTATTCAGTCTTGCGATCAGCATTGGGGAATTTGGAGCCACATTCTATCTGATCCGTGGAGAGTGGACCACCCTGTCTCTTGCAATCGAGAGGTTGTTTACATCCCGTTCTACGGTACTTCCAAACATGTATGCCTCATTTTTGGTGCTGTTTACACTTCTCTTGTTCTGGATAATTGAGCGAGTGGGGACCTTGGAGTTGAAATTATGAAAATCACATTGCAGAATATCACCGTCTCGTATGAGAATTCACCGGTACTCGATGACCTCGAAATGAGCTTTCCTTCAGGCAAGCTGTCCGTACTTTTGGGAAGATCAGGATCAGGAAAAACCACTATACTCAGAACAATAGCCGGTCTACAATATCTGGACAATGGTACAATTTATTTCGATGCTGAGGATGTGACTGACCGTAAGCCACAGAAACGAGGTATTGGGTGGGTACCCCAGCAACAACTTTTGTTCCCCCACATGACTGTCGAGAAGAATCTTGGATATGGGATACCTAGGGATATCTCAGCTGCTAATCGCACGACTCGAGTTGCAGAGGTGGCTGAACTGGTAGGTATTTCTCGTATGCTTGACAGGATGCCAGCAACACTATCTGGAGGAGAAAGACAGCGAGTTGCGCTTGGAAGAGCTCTGGCACCCAAACCCAAGGTACTGCTCTTGGATGAACCTTTCAGTTCGCTGGATGCACCTGAACGTGATCGACTCTCATTTGTTTTCAGAGATGTCCAGTTGAATACCGGTATTACAACTGTCTTTGTCACCCATGCATTACGAGAGGCAGAGCTTCTAGCTGATACTGTCTCAATCCTACATAATGGTAGAATTCTCCAATCGGGAACAATACTGGATCTGCATCAGCATCCCAATTCAGCTGAAGTCGCTCGTCTTTTGGATCTCACCAATTTCGTGGATGAAAGCCAAGATTTGGGTATACTATCACCTTCTCTAATTCCATCTGAGGCGATTGAAATTGGGAGTGGGTCTATTGAGGCGAGAATCATCTCAGTGACACGCGATCGCGTCTATCTCAAAATAGGGGACACAGTTCTTGAAACGATAAATAGGGGCGAACTCAAACCCGGCACAACTATCAAAATGAATCTAAACACCTCTCTGATTCAACAACTGTGATATAATCTAAGGTTTCAAGCTCATCATATGACAAAAGTGGGAATACTAATTTATCCAAAGGTGGAAGTTCTTGACTTCTGTGGACCCTTTGAGGTGTTTCGAAATGTAGAGACTGTGGGGAAACATCCTATCTCCATTTACACTATCTCAGAAAGAAATGAACCAATTGATGCCCAAGGATTATCTATCAATCCAGATCATGATTTTCAGACATGTCCTCAACTCGATATTCTGATTGTTCCCGGCGGAAATGGAAGATGGCTGGTAGAACAGGCTGCCTATCTTGAATTTGTGACACGTCAGACTGATGCTATTCAACACCTGGTAAGTGTCTGTACGGGTGCCCTACTGGTTGCAAAGGCAAAACTGCTGGAAGATGGAATGGCAGCCACCACCCACATGGAGGGAATGGAGTACCTGCAGGAACTTGCCCCTAATGCACGTGTACTTCCTGATGTCAGATTCACAGATAATGGAAAAATCATCATGTCGGGTGGAATTTCTGCAGGCATAGATTCCAGTCTTTATCTTGTGAAGAAACTTTGGGGAGAGCAACTAGCAAGGCAGATAGCTCTCTATATGGAATATGATTGGAATTACACGAAGTCCGAGCAGGAATACATCAGACCTGTTATCGACTGAACTCTTTAAGGGAGTTATATCTGAGGTTTGGTATGGTCGACAAGGTGGAAATTCTCAAAACTTTGACCGAGTTGAAAAACAAGCACCAAGATGTCGAGATTGAGATTATTGAGACGCTTGGACAGTGCCCAATCCTTCGTCGAAGAGAACTTGCACAACTTCTGAAAGGAATTACCGAAAAGGATCCAACCCATCTGATCACTGCAAGTTATGCCAGGGACAACCTCTGGTCTCGACCCCTGAATATCTTTGTTATAGTGAATTCAGACCAGTTGATATTGAATATTTCAGATCAGCAAATCATGTGTATTGAACCTGGCATGAATGAAGATGCCACCATATTCGCTAGAGATTTTGTTCTTTCACTCACGGAAGCATTCGTCTTTACTTCAGGATCTCGAATAGGAGAACTGTTGGAAGAACGAGGAGCAGATGATACCTGCCGTAATATCGTGTACAGGATGGACAGCTTCAAACCCATATTGACAGATTACCCCATTCTACGAATCGATGATGCTGAGAATGAACTAGAGCTCGAGTCGATCGAAGCGGCCGCAGAAGATCTCTG
>JAEOUB010000284.1 GCA_016839545.1 Candidatus Kariarchaeota archaeon
AACTCCTACGGATTGGAGCTCAAATCTTTCAATTATCTCAACTCTTGGATTATTCAATTCCAATCGCAGTTTAGTCTGCTCAAGTTGTAAAACATCTTTGTGAAGTTTTACATTCTGATCCATTAACCTCTTTACTTCGGGTTTGACCTCAGATAAAGGCATACCTAGGACGCGTGAAATCTCCATGAGGTTTGTCATACTACGCGTATGTATATTACGGGCTACGTCCCCAGTCGAGAACTTTACTCTTTTCCCATCTATTTTCTCAAGTGCAATACTTCCAATATCAGCTGTTCTTCTCAAATGTGTTCCACCACAGGCATTGAGATCAATAGATCCTATCTTGACGATGCGATAAAACTGGTGGCCTTTTGGAAGATCCCCCCTGTAATGAAGCTCCTTCATATTGCTGCTATCAATGACTTGGGAAGAGATATCAAGATTCTCAGATATATAGTCATTGGCCTTTAGAAGCCCCTTAGTCAATATTTCAAAATCGAGGTTCTTGTCGAATTCGATTTCAGTCAGCTCAATATCCATCAAAGCCCGACTGGTCTCATACTCGAACTCTTCCCAGAAGACTGCGGAAAGCAGATGCTGAGCACTATGGTTCCGTGTAAGCGACTCCCGTCGATACTGATCAATAAATCCCTCAATAACCATTCCTTCTTCAAGCGAATGTGTGGGAGTCCTTAACCAGACAGTATCATTTACTTCCTGTACATCCACCACTTGTACCTGGTTGCCGTCGAATGTAAGATAGCCTTGGTCAGCAGGTTGACCTCCACCTTCAGGATAGAAGAGATTGTATTTCAAAACCAAGCCCTCTTTCTCAACCTCCTTGATCTCGGACTGGAATTGGTAGGTATCTGGCATTTCCCAATATCGTTTCATATCAAGAATTGATGCATCGATGGAGTTGCTATGATCTCCGCCCATCAAGGGTGTCAATCTCAAAACTCTATTTAGAGGCTCGGATATTCTACGTTGAGAAATAGCTGGAAACCTCAAAACCCTTGCACTTGACACGATAGAAGTTCAAAATTGACAAGTAATCCTAGAACTATGTTGAAGAAAATAGCTGAAAGAGGGTAACGGTTATAATATCTAATGCCTTACTACCAATTACACCGCCTAGGAAGTTATTCCTAAGGCACGTAAAATTCGCCTACGAGGAATATTTATGAGTGAAGAAACTGAAAAACGAGACATTGCTGAGGTTACACTCGCGCAGATGACAACCATCTCTGATTCTGAACCAATCAAGCTTCCAGCCTCTTTCATTGAAGCGCTTCAGCCAGAAGGCAAGAATCATGCAATCATCATACTGGCACCAAACACGAAGATTATCAGGATTATCCCTACAAATTCCAATTCTGTTGCTAAGATCAACATCAACATTGGAAAACTCTCACCTGACTTTTTGAGGCAGATGGGTTCAATCTTCATCCGCTTAGGTATTAAGACACTATACTCCACAGGACTTTGTTTCACTGCAGATACCTGTGTGTACGAAGGATACCTTGACTCTACGGAATTAGAGAACGTCTCAACTGAGAAGATACACGAAGAGTTCAAAGCTATTCCTGGAGTCTCAACTGTCACAATTGACATGTTGACAGTTTAGAGATATAAGTAGTGTAGGCGGATTATGGCTTACAGGTAATTGATATGACACGAGAAAAGAGATCTGCCCTATTGATGCATCCTGTAAGACGTGATATTTACAAAATTGTCTCTGAGTCCCCTGGTAGTTACTTTTTTGAAATTGCCAGTGCATTAGAATTGCCTCATGGTACAGTTTCGTGGCACCTGAAGAAACTTGAAGAATCAGGGCTACTGGACACCATGAGATTCGCAGGAAGACGAGTCTTCTTCTCAAAGGCTCTGAGGAGCAAAGAAGTTGAGAAAGCTTTTGTTGTTTTAAGAAGTGAAGCAACACAGGATGTATTCACGTTTATCCTGAATAACCCAGGATGTTACCAAGCCCAAATTGCAGAAGCATTGGACCATCACCATGATACCATCAGACACCACATCAAGAGATTGAAAGAGGCAAGATTAGTGGTATCAAACCGAGATGGAAGAACTGTCCATTATAATCTTGGTGAGGTAGGCAAACTTATCCTTGATAGCAACACAGAAGTTATTTCCCGAGCTTATGTGGAGTACCTGTTTTCACGGTTGGAGGAAGAGTGTCTCACACCAGAAGTTGTTGAACAGCGAGAAGGGATGATCACTATAAAGATATCATGCCCTGGAAAAGATGATGCGTATTTTACAATTAATCTCAATGGTTGGTCATTTTTACCTGATGAAATTGTTGAAGATCGGAGGAATGAGGATGGCGATGTCATTCCCACAATATCTGAAAAAAGACCGAAAGTACAATCTCTAGATGATAAAATGAAACGTCCCAAAGTATCAAAAGTAGAAGATTAACTATTGCAAAATTGATTTGAGACTCTCTATTACTTCCATATCATTTTCAATTGATTTGACAAGAGCTTCTTTCTTTTCCTCATAGGCATCCTTAGTGATCTCTTCGGTCTTGAACCTGATCGTGAGATGCTCGATATTCTTTCGGACATCACCCACATTTGACTCCAAATCTTTCTTCCATGTTCTGAGATGACCAAAAATGGTGGATTGCTGCTCCATAAGAAGTGTCAATGCATCATCTGCCCTCCTCTTTGCCTCCTTAATGGTGTCAGCGCCGATCTCATCATCTTCCTTGAGTCGTTCGATCTTCTTCAGCCGAACCTTTGCATCATGGATCTGATCATTCAGAATTTCGACAGGTAACTCATCTGGGATATCTGAATATTTCTTGCTTTCCGCGTTGATATCCTTTACCTCTTCTCGCAGTTTGCGAACCTCTGGGACAGCAGCTTCCTCATCGATCAATCCTGACTGAAGCCTCTCAAGAAGAACTGTAATTTCATTCTTGATGTTCTCTTTCCTTTGCATGATTATTGATCTTTCAGCACGGGTGGAGAGTACCTTGTAATATTCATCCTTGTCAAATGGAATTTCCTCCCGAGTAAGTTCAATGGGTTCTTCCTCGATCTCTTGAGGAGTGACAACTTCAATTCTCTCAGGGACCTCACTCTGAAGATGGTTTCCGCAGAAACGACAGTATTTCCATTTCTCAGATACCTGCTTGTTACAACGTCCACAGACAGGGTTGCTCATAGGAAGTCTATACTCCTCCCATATTATAAAGAATAGCAAACAGTGGTGTAGAATTAAAAGTGATCACCCCCGATTCCACGTTTTCACACTAGAGGAAAACGTGTGAACAGTGGCTCATTTTACATTTTTCAATTTTAACTCGGTCTCTGTCGCTTTAAATATCATAAAACGACAAATTAGGATATACATGGTAGTTAATGCTGTTGTCCAGACTATCACTTCTGAGGACCACCAAATTACAGTCCTTAACCAACGTGATATCATATTATTGACTCTCGGACTAGTCAACCAACCGCTCACCACCCAGGAGGCATACACACTCACAAAGAATTTGGTTGATAGATTGTCATCGTATGTTCTATTTCCATTACCTGGTTCTGAGATATTTCAGCAGTTGGTGCAGAAATATATTCGCAAAGGGATGATAAGGTCACACTATTCTCTTATCAGAAAGAAGCACGTGATCCAGCTAACAGATCATGGAGAGGGATCAGCAGACTATATCATTGACTCATTGATTAATCGAGAAACAGCCCATATTATTGATGAATTCCAAGATCTAATTGATTTATTTTTCTGATACTGAAAATAGATGGTTTAAATAAAGAATAGACCCCTTCTCAATGTGGATTATTACGAATTGATTAAGGATGTCTACAGAATTCAGGCAGGTGTGGGAAGTGACGGTGAAATATTCGGAGGAATCCTGCTTAAAGACAATCCTAACATACTCATCGGAGCGTCGGGTGGGACGAAGATGGTCGCTGGACTCGAGTCCGCTCTCAGGGCGTTAAACAACACTTCACCTCTACGAGTTTACTTGACTAATTTGACCATACAAGAAATTACCACCGTAGCGTTGATCCAGAAAGCTCTTCCTGAAACTACATTCTATGTCCATGTTGACCTTGTAGAACAGTTAAAGAATCCACGTGAAAATTTCCTTCAAGATCATTATGACATAGGTGAGCAAGGATACAAGAGATTGGCGAAAACGTTACCAAGTGAGTTGGAGAATATTTACGGATACGATAAAACTAGTTCATTTGAAACAGAGAAAACAAAACTCCTGATGGTGCCCTTCTCAGGTCCACATAAAGGGCATACGATGATTTACTCAAGGGACCACAAACTGTTATGTGCTGGATTGTTACTCGGTAGAACATCAGATGCGTATTCATATTTTCTTGATCTAACTGGTTCATACCAGCAGTACTTGAATGGACTCAGTTTTCTAGAAAAGGCAAAATCTGAGATTATTTTCCCAGCATACAATGAACCTGAATTCACCAAATCGTTAGAGTACAAATCCAAGAATATACGGGAGGCAATGCAGGACGATATGGACAATTTAGTCTCAATTATTGGTGATAGCAGTAAACCAATAGACAGGATCTGTAGTGAGTACGTATCTAACTATTCAGAGCGATACCGTACCCCTCCCTATGATATTATCGATTTGCAGTATCTGAAAGTTTCACATCTTCTTCAGGTCCTCACTGATGAGAAGAAGGTAATACTACAAGAAGATCAATATAGACTTAATAAATAGCCATATCAGTTTGTACACATTTCTGTCGGGAGGAACTGGTACTCCCAAACTTCTGGAAGGCTACAGGTCTATCGTGGATGATCCAGATATCACTGTAATTTGTAACATGGGTGACGATATACTTTGGAACGGGTTACGGGTCTCCCCTGATCTCGATACTGTTCTGTACCTTTTTTCAGGAAAACTTGACTTGTCAAAATACTGGGGAGTGAAAGATGAGACCTTCAATGCGCTTTCTACGTTAGAAGAACTTGGATACTCCTCCTGGTTCAATATAGGAGACAGAGACTTAGGGCTTCATATCGCTAGAAAAGTTATGCAAGAAAATGGAATGACAATAACTCAAATTACACAGAAAATTTGCGCCATGTTGAATATAGAGGCAGAGATCTTACCTATGTCTGACCAGCTCGTACAGTCTGTGATACACAGTGAAGAAGAGAGCATGGGTTTTCAGGAATTTTTTGTAAAACATCGATCAGAAGTAGATGTCAAGCGG
>JAEOUB010000285.1 GCA_016839545.1 Candidatus Kariarchaeota archaeon
CAGTACCTGCCCGTGGTTGTGGGTATTCTCATCTTTTTCATACAATTTGAGATGAATGACTACTACTGGAACCAGGAAAAAACCTTCACAAACCGTGATATCTTCACTATGAGCCTGAAATCGACCATCCTGACACTGTCCATGTTTTACACCATCTTCTTCTTCATCTTCACCTACTGGATAGGAAACAACGGAGCATACACCAAAGGCATCATTGAGGATCCTATCAACAGAACTATGATCCAGCTTGGGTTCACCTTGGGCGTTATATTACTGACACTGATCCTGATGAAAACCGCACAGAGAGACTTCGGTGTTGCAAGAAGTGTCACCAACCGACTCCGACGTTAAGTTTGCAATCTATCACTAGTTATTAATAATACAAGAATTGCATGAGATTGTAGAATACCTGATATGAAATCGGGTAAAGGTGAAATACTATGACTAAAGGAACGCCTTCCCTCGGCAAACACAATAAGAAAGCAAGCCACCAGATGTGCCGCAGATGCGGTAACAGATCATTCCACAGACAGAGGAAGCGATGTGCATCCTGTGGATTTGGTCGAACTGCCAAGCTCAGATCCTTCTCATGGCACAGACCCAAAGACTTCTCCAAAAGATAGTTAATTCACGAAAAAGAAGTTTGAGACAATGACCCCTCTAAGAGACAGCTTTGTACAGCAACTCTACCATATCTTCTCCGAACGACAGATTGAGGTCCATCCCCGATATCTCTATGGGAGATTGGGAATGGGAGCACGGTTTACCCTGGCTATGAATACCAGGACGACACGTGAGATCGGGCATCCATCATCACATTACATCTGGGATATTGTCGGTGTGATAGAACACTGCTTTCCTGATGCAGGTCTGGAAGTTACAGCCTATGTAGGAGAAGGGTACGCCAGTCGTGCAAGAGACACCGCAGCTCAGACATCGCGTGAAATACCACCAAATGTGCAGATTGTTAATGAGCTACCTGACCTTGAGGGAGACATTGTCTATGTTGATGGCAGTGGTGTGTGGAAATATACAACCTCTTCCAACTCTATAGATGTGGATTTATCAGAACTCCCGTTTGGACCGGTTGTGCTGGTCATCGGTCAGATAACAGTACAGCATGAGCTGCCGAAAAACACCCTGTCCTATCTCATAGACACCCTCGAGAGAGGTGAGGCACCGATGGAGATCAGGGGGACGGGAGATTATTCTGCAGTATCAGGGTGGAAAGCCTTTGCTCGATGGATGCAGTCATTCTCAATTCCACTTCAGGGGGTACAGCATGACCACCTAGAGACTTTTCCTGCACTGCTGCTGGAGAGAAGAGGATATTTTGCAGAGTTCCTAGAAGAAATAGCTGAGAACCAGTCCATCAGATTTCAGGAGGTACTTGCAGATTTGGCTATCCGTTACCGGGCAGTCCAGCAGGCACTTGAAGATGATAGTAAGTATACATTGGAAAGAGTCAGAGAACTCTATTTTATTGAGCAGAAAACTCTTACTTCCTACAAAAAGCTGGCTAACCTTCTACGTGACTAAATCATTTTAGTACCACAGGTACGACAGAAAATATCTCCTGGTGTGCGTTTCATACCACAGTTCCTGCAGAAACTAGGGGCTGAAGGTGCGGTCTCATCTTGTGGGATGACAGGATCTGTACCTGACTCAGCAGTTGTTTCTGCTAGCTGAGGACCAGTTGGATCAGGAGTGGCCAACCCCGAAACAGGTGGACCCTGTTGCCAACGGGGGTGTTGAGTCGGTAATCTGGATTTCTGATCATAGTAACCCCGCTCCCACGCTAATTTATCCAGAGCGATGGTGCGATGAAATTCCCTTCTCAAGAATATGATATTGACCACGATCACCGTACCCAATCCGATCAGAATGGCAGAAACACTCCAGAGATTGGCAGATAGATTCCAGGCACCATGGAATAACATACTCCTCCACAGTTTACCGTATTTTGAGGCCTCGAGGCCTACTTTCCATTCACCTACACCTACACCTGCAAGCCCTGTGTAGAGTGGGTGCCCTATGATCTGGGTGACTGATCGAATGGCTGTGAGAGCAATACCAGAGGCAATACCCTCACCAACCAGGGCTGCATAGCCATACAGTAGGTTTTCAGCAGCTGCAAACCCTGCACCCACCATGGCACCGTAAATGAGACCATCAAGTGGACCATCAAATTCATCGCTCTTGGCCAGATAGATGACGAAGTAGAGTTTCGCAATCTCCTCTGTCACCGGGGCAATTAGAACAGACATCAGAAATAGATCAAAACCGATGAAGATACCACCTATTAGAGATAGAATGATTGCAGGAACAATAGAGATTATTCCTAGAAAGAATGCATACAGCAGTCGAGATTTGGGTTCCGGATCATACTTGTCTTTCCTTGTGTAGTACAGAATAGTTAGAACTGTGAAGGATATGATAATTGCTAATATCACTAGCCATCCATACGGTCCATTGAGAAAGGATAGGAGATCTGCCATGTTCTCTAATGTCCTAGGGCTATTCCGCCTATTTTAAGACTAGCTCAACAGGAAAATCAAGATCGCTGTATTATACCAAGAGATCTTTGAATTCTTCAAGCTCAACATATTTCGTAAAATAGGGATCATCTGAAATCATTGATTTGTAATCTAGATCCGAAGAGATCTCCATAGCCTTCTGAAGACATTCTACAATTCTAACCAGGTCATCCATCCGTGCATAAACACAGGCAAGATTGTACCAGGCTTGATGAAAGTCATCACTGATGTTGATTGCCTCTTTGTAACTCCTCTCAGCCTCTTCAAGTTGACCCAGCTCCAGTTCAGCAAGTCCCTTGTTAAACCATGCCTCAACAAAGCCTGGCTTGAGATCGACACAGCGTTGATAGGAAGTGATTGCAGGTTCAAAATCTTGCGTATCATGATAGCAGTTGCCAAGATTGTACCACGCAGAGGCAACACTGTCATCCAGTTCCAATGCTTGCCTGTACAGTGGAATTGCCTTCTCATACATCTCTTTGTCTGCATACACGTTTGCAAGATTATACATCACCTTTCCATCCCCTGGGTTTTCCTCCAAGATCTCTGTAAAAATCTCGATTGCCATATCATGATTTCCAGACTGATGTGCGGCCATAGCTTTCTGGTAAGGTGTTTTGTTTGCCAAGTAATTTCAGGTAGTTCACGATCTTCTTTATCTTTTCGACTTTCTACAAGAAACAGACCATGGAAGGAGACAATAATTCTTTATACCGTTAATCTCACTCAGATTTGACGATATGGTTCGCATAGCTCAGATTGGTACTGGCGGATGGGGGAAGAACCACTGCAGAGTACTATCATCTCTGGAAGTATTGACTGCAATTTGTGATCTTAACAGAGA
Source organism: Candidatus Kariarchaeota archaeon (assembly GCA_016839545.1). Taxonomy (GTDB): domain Archaea; phylum Asgardarchaeota; class Heimdallarchaeia; order Heimdallarchaeales; family Kariarchaeaceae; genus Kariarchaeum. The sequence goes on from JAEOUB010000285.1 coordinate 3,382, forward strand.
AGTTTGTGATCAATTTGCAGAAACCTTTGGTGTAGAGGCATTCTACTCAGTTGAGGAACTCATAAATAATCATGATTTTGATGCTGCAGTAATTGCCACTCCCACCACCACACACTATGCAATTGCAGCTCAGCTAATCAGAGCAGGAAAACATGTATTTGTTGAAAAACCCATGACCTACAAATCTGACGAAGGTGAAAAACTGGTACAATTGGCAGAAGAAGAGAACAGGTTGCTGACCAGTGGATATATAGAGAGGTTCAACCCGGCGGTTGACCAGGTGAAGCAATATGCTCAGGAAAAAACCTATGGAGATCTCTTAATGCTTGAGTTCCATAGGGAGAGCAGAATGCCACTTCATATCAAAGATGTCGGTATCATCTATGATACCGCTGTACATGATATCGATACTGCACTATGGCTTTTCCATGATACCCCAGAAACGGTCTATGCCAGATCAGGGAAGATACGACATCATCATGAGGACTTTGCATCTATCGTACTCGGCTTTCCCAACAATCGAGTGGCAATAATCGCATCAAATTGGATTACTCCTGTTCGAATACGTACCTTCAATGCTATTTTCACAGAGGGTAGAATAGGAGGAGATTTTATCACCCGACAGCTCAAAATTGATACTGTAGAGGGCACAACCATACCCACACCTCTGGGAGGCGAGCCTCTCCTTAATGAGTTGACTAATTTTGTTGAAGCAATTCAGGGCAAGGCTGAACTCAGAGTGAAGGCAGAGCATGCGCTGAATGTCACAAGGATAGCAGAGGCTGCAATTAAATCAACACAAACCGGCCGGCATATCGAATTGGAATTCTGAAAAATCTAGTTGACATTGGCAAAGATACTGTAACTCATGTCACAGCAACGATGAAGTTAAAAATTGGAAATCAATAGAGAAGATAGGTCTTCAGACCCTATGCGGGGGTCGCCCAGCCTGGCCAACGGCGCGGGGCTTAAGATCCTGTCATTTAGATGTTCGTGGGTTCGAATCCCACCCCCC
>JAEOUB010000286.1 GCA_016839545.1 Candidatus Kariarchaeota archaeon
ACAGATCTTGATTGGAAAACCTTGATCGATACAGCCTACTGGTCAAGAATAGATCTCGCCGAGCACGGATTTTATGCCACCCCTGATGTTAACTTCGATAAGTCCGAAGAGAAAGGTCATCCCTTTGCATATTATTCCTACGGAGTTGCTATTGTGCAGGCAGAACTTGATGTACTTAGAGGTCGCTACTCATTTGATTTTGTCAAGATCTCACATGATTTCGGTGAGACTATGAACAAAATTATTGACTTGGGTCAGATGGAAGGAGGAGTTGTTCAGGGTCTGGGCTGGATGACTATGGAGGATCTCCAATTTGACGACCACGGCAGACTTCTTTCCAATACACTATCTACCTATAAAATTCCGGACTACGATTCAGCACCTAAGGTGATCGAAACCCATTTTCTAGAGGGTGGATCCAATCCTTATGGTCTATTTCGATCTAAGGCCATCGGAGAACCACCACTTATGTATGGTATTGGTGGCTTCTTCGCCATTTACGAGGCAATGAAAGCTTTCCGTGAGACCATTCCGCCAGTCTTTCATGCCCCGATGACTCCTGAACGAGTGATCACCCACCTCTATGGACAGGCGGATAGTATCGACCCGATCGGTATCAATCAAGGTTTATAGACCTACTCAGGAGAAGGAATGGAATGGTCGAGATCATCCGTGGAACAGTTATACAGTCTTCAGACGCGGTAATAGAGAACGGAGCAGTCGCCATTGAACATGACGAAATCATTGCAGTAGGTACCTGGGACAATATCTCGAGGGACTACGATACCTCACAACTCCATGGCAGTGCAGACCACGTGTTGATCCCTGGGTTTGTGAACACCCATTCTCATGCCGTTCAGACTCTTTTCAGAGGAGCGGCAGATGATAGGGATCTTCTATCGTGGCTGGAAGAGGTGATCCTGCCTGGAGAGGCAACTCTCACCGAAAAAGAACTGGTGGCCAGTTGCAGGATTGGGTATGGTGAGATGTTACTTGCAGGGATCACGACGACGAATGATATGTTAACTGCCAACCATTCTGCCGCTGGATTAAAGGCAGCAGAGGAAAGCGGGATCAGAGGCAGGGTAGGTAAAATGTTAATGGATCGCAATGTCCCAGATGGACTCCTAGCTCCGACTGATGAGGTCTTGGAGGAGGCCCACCATCTTGCAGATCTGTATCCACAAGGGGGAAGGATCCAGTACTCCTACGCTCCCCGATTTATTCCAACCTGTTCTGACAAGCTGATGGCAGAGAGCAGTCAGGCTGCTCGGGAACGTGGATTGATGGTACACACACATGCTTCAGAGAACCAGAAGGAATGTGCTTGGGTAGAGGAACTGACGGGAGAGAGTAATATTCATGCATTGCACCAATTTGGTGTTCTCGGTGAACACACTGTACTGGCACATGGTATATGGACCAGTGAAACAGAGATGAAACTCATCGCTGATACTGGAACAAGTATCTCCCATAATCCTACATCGAATGCCAAATTGGGTTCTGGTATCGCTCCAGTACCCGAGTATCTTGCACAGGGTACTCCGGTGGGTCTTGCCACAGATGGGTCACCGGCGACAGGAGGTCACGATTTCTTTCTTGAGATGAAGCTTTCAGGCTTCCTCCAAAAATCAACCCGAAATGACCCCAAAGTCCTCCCGGCTAGAACGGTGTTCAATATCGCGACTGCTGGAGGTGCGCAGGCCCTCAACTATTCGGATATTGGTAAAATTGAAGTGGGATACAAGGCTGATCTTGTACTTCTTAATCCCTCTCTCCCACATGCATACCCCCGTTACGACCCCTTTTCCTATATTGTCTACACCGCCCAAACTCGGGACATTCAGGCAGTCTGGGTGAATGGAAATCAGCAAGTCTCTGAATCTAACCTCGTGAAAGATATCAGTCCATATTTCGATATAGCACAATCCTATGCCAGGGATCAACCCTTTCTGACGAGAGATTGACAGCTAGGAAATCATTGTTCCACCAACAGATAATCCCGATTTGATAGCAAAGAAAAGGTATCATTTTAACTCACGAGTTTTTTAAATCTAATGTGACAGATGATGAAGTCTTCAAACCTGTAGAGCGTGTGAGTTCGGCTCTGAGGACAGGAAATATCTGGATCTGGATTCTAAAACTTCTGACAGAAGAGAATAAGTATGCCTACCAATTGCGGGAGGAGATTAATGATAGGTTCAATTTCGAGCCAGCAACAGTGACTGCATACGCTGTCCTCTACAGGCTAGAGAAATCTGAATTTGTAAAAGAAGCATCCAACGAGATCTTCCCCAACAGGAAATACTATGAAATCACAGAGAAGGGTGTTGAAGCATTGAGACAGGCCCGAAGACTTCTCGAGAGGACAATTATCGAGATTTATGAAGATATGCCTTTGGATGAAGAATCTACAGAGTAATTGTTGATATAAATCTCTCTGAAGTATCGTAGTATTGCTTTATCTGATCCTGATTTAGTTTATTGAGGTGCTTGATCATAAATGAAAGACGTGCGGATTTTTCAAAGAACTCACGATGCTTGTGAACAAATCTCCAGTATAGGGCTTGCCACGTGTTAATCCATTCCTCACCATGTGACTTCTTGGTGTAATTACTCATCTTGAGAATGTAGTTGGCACTGGAGATATAGGGTTTTGTGGCAAACCAACCCCCATCTGCAAAGAGCCCCATACCTAATACATTAGGTAACATGACCCACTCTGCAGAGTCAACAAATAGCTCCATGAACCAATTATAACAGTCTTTTGGGTCGATCTCACAAAGAACCATCAGGTTTGATGCTACCATCAATCGTTCTATGTGATGGGCGTATCCGTATTTCTCCAACTGACCAATCATGGAGTCAAGTGGGGGTATCCCTATTGTCCCATCATACCAACTGCTGTTCATTTTACGGGTATGATTGAAGTAGTTTGAATCGATATATTCTGGAGACGCCATTTCATAGAGCCCATGGATGAATTCCCTCCAACCTATGATCTGCCGGATGAATCCTTCAAGACTTGGTAGGTGAATCGGGTGTTTTTCATTGTGGCTTAACACTCCTGCTACCACCTCGTCTACCGTGATCAATCCAATATTGATCATGGGTGAGAGGACAGAGTGATATACAAAGGGGAATTCAGTATGGATTGCATCCTCGTAAGGGCCAAATTCATTAAATCGGTACTCTAGGAAGTTTTCAAACCACCGGCTTGTATCAGACCTGGTCACAGGGAGCCAGAAGTTATCTCCAGTGCCAGGATGGTCTGGAAATCTCCTCTCCACTTCATCAATGACATCAAGTACAATCTGAGTAGGGTCGACAATGGGAAGAGGTGGCGGGACAGTTCCTCT
>JAEOUB010000287.1 GCA_016839545.1 Candidatus Kariarchaeota archaeon
AGATTGAGTTGACTCTCATCCTGAACCTATCAGGAGATCCGATGATCCACAGGAATGCCTTTCTAACGTAATAGAAGATATTGGCTGCAATACCAGTTTCTGCAAATGCGATGTAGATGAGCATGATCACTACACCGATAAGAAGGAGTCCACCCAGAGCTAGGAATGGACTCTGTGTGAATGCACTGAAAATGATCCCACCAATCCAGCTAAAGAAATTGGCAATTGCTGAGATGAGACCAAAGATGATATCCACAAAAATGAATTTGAGGATACTTCCAATGAAGTTGAAGAATGCTGCAATAAAATCCAGTTGCAGGTTCTCAAAGAATTCACGGAGGGTATCTCCAAAACTCAACCACCCGATCAAACCCACAAGAACACCACCAATCAGTCCGGTGACAGTATAGACAAAAGGTATCGTCTCCACGAAGAACCGTTCATCTTCTGTCAGTACACGTTCGTGACTTGTTGCACGTGCAAAACGAATCATTCGCACGTTTTCATTGTAAATCCAGATAACTGGAGAGATTACAAGGAGGAAAAGTCGCCAGAAGAAAAGCCCAATCATGACAAAGACGCCGGCAAAATCATGCCAGGATACACCATCTTTGAGATTGAATTCTACTTTTTTCTTCTCAGAATCATCAGACCCTTCATCCTTTTTCTTTTTCTTAGCTGCCATGGTTATACCTCAATTTTAGACTAAATTGGGAAGCAGAGATAAGGTTATTTAACTTTCCGTGGCTCATTTACAAAAATTATAGAATTTTAAATATTTCCTGATTGGACTTCTATTTGAGAGGATTATCCTGGAGCAGACTGCCGGTGACACCGTCAATCCATTTCTGATCAAGAGTGTTAAGATCCTTCTCTTTGAGCATGAATTGCCAAACTGGCAACCAGCACAGAGATGGAACGATCCTACGATTGACACGAGCACCGATTAATTGCTTCACCTTGTCAATGGCATCCTCACGGTTGAGAGTTGGTTTGAGATCTGCGTCGCGAAGACCCTCAAGTACTTCGGGATCAGGCTTAAAACTGGCAGGCAGTGTTTGCACCTCATCAGGTTCCTCTATTCCAGAGGTCTTCATCAGCATTGACTCCTCCTTCTCGTCATAGACAAGCAGGCTTCCATCCATACCATTGATATAGAAATTTCTCTTGACTTCCTTGCTCTTCTTCTTGAAGAGGCCTTCAGTTTCAGTCCTGATGACATTTATCCGCCACATGGGGATGTAGAATAACTCAGTCTGGTCATTAAGAATATCATACAGGGAACGAATACCCAGTGTCTTGGGGATGTTTGCCTTCATTACCTTTTCAACCACACCTCGAGGCTTGGAGAGATGGAAACGGAATAACGGACCCACGATATTGTTCTTGGGATCCATCTTGTGCTTCTTTGACCAGTAGATCTTGACACCATTGAATTCCTCAACCAGGAGTTTCTTGCTCTTCACCAGTTTATCCAGTTCCTTACTGACATTCCCCTGATTCTCATTGGTGATATCTGCTAGTTCCTCTGCAGATAGTGCGAGAGGCTGGCGATCCAATTCCTCCAGGACATCCGAGGAATCTGAGAGTTGCAGTTGAACCTCCTCGGGCTCATCTGGATCAACAAAGATCTCCTCTGAAGTTTCAACGGGGGGTTCCTCATCCTCTTCGGCTTTCTCTTTGGCCTCCATATCGAAATAGGGACGAATATTATTCTTGTCCATAAGTGCCTCGACTTTGCGATCATCGAGGGTAGTATGGTCTGTCACCAGCCACCGTGCCTGTACTCGCTGTACTGAATCGTAGACATCAGGATTGAGAAGCATGAATTGACCGACAGTTTGCTTGGGCAAAATTGAGAGGATATCATCAGTCTCAGCAGGAGAGATGGCCTGAATAATATCCTTGACTTTGTCAATATCCTGTCTTGCAATCAACTTGCCAAGAGCCCAGGTACTGACCTGACCCAATGACTTGTAATCGACATCAGATATATTCTGAGTTGCCAGCAGGAGAGATACACCGTATTTCCGTGCCTGCTTGAGAAGAAGCTGAATTGATTTCTTTGAAGGAGGATTACGAATTGGCGGTACAAGGCCTGCCAGCTCATCAAGGATAAATACCAGCTGCAGGTCATTTGAGGGATGACGCAGCATCCAGGAATAGAGCTGGTTTGCAATGTCTGCAATGAAATTAACCTTGTCCTGTTGTGAACGAAGTGTATTCAGATAGATGACATTCACTGGAACTGTACCCTCAGGTGCCCAAGTCATCATAGTATCGATATCAAGCGGGAGTCCAAGATTGAATAATAATGAGTCTGCTCCGATTGTCATACCCTTGACATTCTTTGCCAGCTCAGCCTTGTCTTTCTCATTGAGCATTGCCTGACTGGATTCATTGAGAATGGAACTGTCATTGATAATATATTCAGCCAATTCACCAAAGGTCTTGACCTCCTGCTCTGATTTCCAAATCTCCTCAAAAAGTAAGTAGAGATAATTCTTGACATCAGCACCCTTACCCTTCTCAGTACCGTATTTGAGAATATTCGCAACAGTCTCTGCCACACTGTCAACAGCCTGGATAAAGTCCTCAGTCGCCATATTCGTAGGTGGCGCCTTCAGCGGATTCATCGAGATAGGAATACCCTTCGACGAGGCAGGAGTAAATATTGCAACCTTCGCTTTTGCAGCAATCTCATCATGATAGGCGCCAGGCGTTCCTTTGCTCTCTACCGTCTTCTTATCACCCATCATGGCAAGAGAAGCTAGGTCACCCTGGAGGTCGACCATGATCAGCGGTATCCCGGCCCTAATGCACTCTTCCATGACTGCCTTAACTAATACAGTTTTGCCTGACCCTGAGGAACCCAAGGCTGCAAAGTGTCGTTTGAGTGCATTTACGGGAAGTTCAATTTTGGCTTTCTTGTCTTTTCTATTCCATCCGATGTGCAAATTGGACGCCATGATTGGTCAAAGGCGATTATGGGTATAAAATGTTGTTCAACAGAAAATGAATTGCGTGAAATTGATCAATTATGATTGCCGATTTTCGGAGGTAAACCCACTCATAAAAAAGTGAGAATAATTGAGTTGGAGATAATGGTCGCAACGTTGGATGACGTTGATCTTTCTGATACCACTGTCCTTGTGCGAGTGGATTTCAATGTCCCTCTCAAAGAGGGAAAGGTAATGGATGATACCCGTATTCGGGCCGCTCTGCCTACTATCCACAGGTTACGGGAACAGGGATGTCGCATAATTCTCTGCTCCCATCTAGGACGTCCTGAGGGATCATTTGATGCTAAGCTCTCGCTTCGACCTGTCGCGGATTATCTGGCCTCTCTGATTGATGATAAGACAGAATTTGTGAGTAGCTGGGATTTTGACGAGATCCGATCGATGATTGAGAGTTCTCAAGCCCCCATTATTGTGCTTGAGAATACCCGGTTTCACCCAGGTGAGAAGAGTAATGAAGAGGAATTCTCAAAACAATTGGCATCACTAGCCACAAATTATGTGTCCGATGCTTTCGGTGCGGTACACCGTGCTCATGCATCGACTGTGGGTGTCACCCGATTTATCCCTGGCTATGCCGGTATGCTTGTTGAGAGAGAGGTGAAGAGAATCACCCAATTAAGAGACAACCCCTCATCACCCTCAGTTGCCATTTTTGGAGGAGCAAAGATTTCCACAAAGCTGGAACTGCTCCAGAATTTTGTTGGTCGGGTGGATACCATTATTCTGGGTGGAGGAATGGCAAATACGTTCCTCAAGGCACAGGGTTATGCTATCGGGAACTCACTCTTCGAGGAGGACATGTTGGAGACGGCCAGAGCAGTTCTTAGTGATAGTGCCAAAGCTGGTCAATCACTGCTCATTCCCTCTGATGTCCGATTAGCAAAGTCATTTGATTCCCCTTGGATGGAGGATGGCCAGACGAAATCGACTGGTGCATCACAAATACCTGATGATGCAATGGTTCTTGATATCGGACCAACGACAGAACGTGATTTCTCTGAAGCGATCGGTACTGCAAACTCGATTATCTGGAATGGCCCAATGGGAGTATTTGAGAAGGAAGAGTACAGGTCAGGGACAATGCAACTTGCACGATCCGTACTGAATCGCAAGGCAAACACGGTCATTGGTGGTGGTGAAACAGCCTATGCAATGAACCTCCTTGGAGCAGAGATCCCATCAGAGATCCATATCTCCACAGGTGGAGGGGCATCGCTTGAACTCATGTCAGGAAGAGAATTACCGGGTGTGGCTTGCCTTAGTGGAAGAGTGGAATGAATGGCTTTTCGACCGTCAAGATACCAACTTTTTCTATCAACAATAGCTGTTGTCCTGATCGGCTTCCTAGTCTTCCAAAGTATAACCGTTCCACCTTCAGAGCCTGATGCAGTAAAAATTGCCATTATTGACAGTGGATGTGCGATATCTCAGAGCAGTGATGTGGTAGAATTCACTACATTCACCTTAGAGGAGTATGGGTATAATTACGATGATACCAGCATCTATGACCCTGTGGGACACGGGAGATATGTCTGTGATATCATTATTGAGAATACGGAAAATGTGGAGATCTACTCGGCAAAAATTGCCAATGGAAATGGTCAAGTCACCTATGAGGGACTATTTGCTGCTGTTGAGTATGTGATTGAGGAACACGATGTGGATATTATCAATCTATCTCTCGGAGGAGAACCCTACATTGATGAAAAACTCTTTTCAGCCTTTGAAGAGTATGCCAATAGTAAGGTGTTTGTAGCCGCAATTGGTAATAAGGGGGGAACTGCAACCTTTGCAGAGGGTATTATTGATTGGCCAGCCACTCTTCCCTGGGTTATAGGTGTAGGTGCTATAGAGAACTCTGAACTGACCACCTATTCATCGTATGGAAGAGATAAAGATGGTCTCTATGGGACCGAATTTGTTGCAGAGGGGAAAATTGGAAATGTCTTTGGAACCTCATTTGCCACACCAAGAATTACAGCCAAATATGCTAACCTCTGGGTCCAACTCCTTGAAACTGACCAGGAAGTGACGCCTGAGAAACTGCATTATCTCATGGCTAAATCAACAGGTACACAGTTCTCAGAACTCACTGGTTTTGGTACACCCACTCAGGTTAATGACACTGAAAAACTCGGTACACTGATCTTGGGAACAGAGGAGAATGACCTGTTCCTCAGGTTCCAAGGTGAGACCTGGACAAAATCATGGAAGTTTTACAGTACTGAAGAGAATGCCGGTATCGAGATCGATTTGAATCTGCCAAATATCGCGTCCTATAATGTTGCGGAATTTGACTGGGGAGGAATTCTGTCTGTGGAATTTGTCGGCACCTCTCAAGGGGATTTCGTATTCGATCTGACAGGACTAAGCGAGAGCTCAGTGACCTATAACTACTCGGTCTCAGCATCCGAGGCAGAATACACCCTGTTACTGGATCATAGAAACACCGTTTATGGCTATGCACACAGTTATGGGCAGTATTCTAGGTTCGAGGAATATTTTAGAAATGAAGGAATTGAAGTTCACCAGATCCAATCAGGAGATGCCGTGCTTGACGAATATGATACCATTATAGTCACGGAGCTTGGAAAAAGCATTGAGCTGGACAGAGATTTTGCTCGTCCGTTCAATCAGACGTTGATTGACCAGTATATGGAATACACAAATCAGGGGGGCAAATTGCAGATCACACTGACTTACCCTGACCAATACCGTCAAGAGGATTTCTCACAAGCATTACAAAAATTTGGAGCTCTTGTTTCTTCAGATCCCATTCCCAATGGCGGGGAAGGTGTTGCATATACCACAAACCTGACTGAATCCGCATTATTCGATGGTGTCATATCGATCGGTGCCTCTGGTAGTGCTGTTTCCGCAGTCAATAGCAGTCAATCAGTCCTGGGCTACTACAAATCAGTTGGAAATAGTTTCACACCCAGTAAGTATCTTGGAATTGGAATCTATTCAGAGATTGGAGATGGATCAGTTTTAGTGTGGTCAGGAAATGGTATGATGCTCAATGAATATTTTCTCGAACTAAAGGACAACTATGATCAACTACTGATTAACTACCTACAATTTTGATCAGATCAGAGAACGCAGGTGTTTCTGACAGACGCGAGTCTCCATATCAATACTTCTTCCTCTACTCCCAGGGTCAAATGACCACTCATTTATTCTGAAAGCAGATTCTCCACAGATATAACACCGCATTGCATCTCTAGTCACTGTTGACTTTCTGGGTAACTGGTTTATATTGAAACGGAGGTAGTCCTCCTCTTTCTTCCAGGCAGTGGTCAGATTTCTGCCAAAATCAGAATTTGCCGGTTTATCACCTGTATGATATCTGATAACATACCACAGTATCAGGCCAAATAAGTTTAGAATCTTACCCGGCGGTATGAAAATTATTCCTGAGATGGATATAATAAAATGTGAATCTGTATCCTGTATATTGATTCTCACCCGTGTATGGAGATCTTGATGCTCAATATACTTATCTGATATTGATTTGAAAGCCTCTACAAGCTTGGTAAATAGTGAGATTACCACTGACTTGTCTGAATGTGGTTTTCTCTCAAACTTGATATCGAGATGATTGATGCGAGATTGCAATACTTCCTTCTTGACGACATTATTGAAGGGTCTGACCAAGTGTTGCAGAAAGTCATCTGGAAACATTTGATGCTGGTGCTGGCTCATCGCTATCATCACTAGAAAATGCTAATTGACATTATATAAAGCAAGTCCCACCTATTTAAGAGTGAATGATTTTAGGTGTTTGAATTGACAGATTAGTTTCAGCCAACACTCACAATATTTCAAAAGGACCACGTCAAAGGTCATCTATGGATCGTGCAGACATCCCTTCCTCTAGATCAGATTGGGCTGAGCTTGATTGGAAAGATGCACAATCCCACGTGGGGCAGTATCTGAAATTATCGGGGTACACTATGGTAGAAGAGATGCATTTTGATGACCACAAGCGTGCCGATGTGGTAGTCTACCGCCAATACGCAGATAGAATGATATTTGGAATTGTGGAGGTCAAATGCTACTCGAAAGTTTCTCAATCATTGGAGAGAAGTGCCATGGAGCAAGCCCTGGGATATCTTGAATCACTATATTCACAAGTAAATCTACAAAAACGGTGGTCGACTAAGAAGAAATCATTTTTCGCAGCTATAGTTTTTACCAAGGACTATCCTGCGATTGATAGACATGAGATCTCATTCTATCAAAACAGGATAAATGAGGAGCTCTATGTTGAACATCCGGTTCTGATCTCAACTACACCAGATTCTCTGTTAAAAAGATTGAGCCACCATTTTCCAGCTCACAATACACAGACCTCATTAGACGATTTCTATTGAGTTTGATTAGATCTGAACACCAGTGATGTGCTCAAGAACTGATTTCTCCAGAATTATAGGAGCTGCAGTTTGCATAAGAGCTATTGCTTCATCGAGTTTTCCTTCAGAGTGAGAATGGATCTCAAGAATTGGATCTCCTTTCTTCAATTCATCACCACGATCCACGTGAAGGACAACACCAGCCATTTTATCAGATGGTGCCCCAGCAGCACGAGCCATCATACCAACATTGTAGGAATCAATTGAGTACACAATATCACCACGCTCTGCAGTGATTGTGTGGCTGTAGGGAGCTCTAGGGATGGAGTCAGAGGTTACCTTGGGGTCACCACCCTGAGCCTCAATAATCTCAATGAATTTTTTGTGTGCTTTTCCAGAGTCTAGGACCTGTTCAGCGACATCATGACCCATTCCTCTGTCTGCATATCCCATCCCTTCCAGAATAAGCCCTGCCATTGAGAGTGCCTTTCTCTCTAGTGAAAGATGTCCTCGGTTTCCCTCAAGCACGTTGAGAACCTCCACCATCTCAAGAGATGGACCTATCATATTTCCAATCGGTTTATCACCGGGTGACACAATACATTCCACTTTGAGACCGATTTTGTTTCCTACTCCTGAAAAATCATATGCCAATCGGCGTGCATCCTCTCTTGAAGGTAATTTTGATCCTTTTCCTGTTGGAAGATCAATCACCACAAATTCAGCACCTGCAGCTTTCTTCTTGGCTAGAATGGATGCAATCATCATCTCCCTGGGGTCGACCTTGACCTGTTTCACACTGGATAAGAATTTGTCTGCTACATCTCCTAGTTTGACTGTCTCACCGTTCACCATACAACCGTTTGTGGATTCGACCACTTCAATTGCTTCCTCTCCAGTCAGATTGGGATTGGTCACTACCTCCAAGGCGTCGACTGTCCCTGCTGGACTCGTGATAGCTCGAGTTGAAACTTTGGGTATAACAAGATCCATAGCAGCAAGTATGGGGACTATGATTGGTGTTATCCTATTACCGGCTATTCCGCCAATGGAGTGTTTATCCACAACTTTGCGTCCTCTAAACTCCCACTTATCTGAATATCTGAGAATTGCTTCTGCCGCACACACAATCTCTTTTTCCTGCATCCCATTGATCTCAACAGCAGTGCCAAAAGCGGCAACATGTGAATTGGTCAGTAACCCTGTATGTAAGGCATTCATGAAAGTGTCAATTTCCTGATCAGTTAGAGTTCGTTTCCTTATCTTCCTTCGAATGATCCTAGTTACTCCCTCAACTCCTGCAGGGATTACATCAATCTCCTGTCCGTCTGTTAATTTATTTTCTTTCATTTTCTCTGCTGAGAGTCCACCTATTCCCTGCTCAACTGATGAGGAAGTCAAAAGTCTGAACCCCATGTTACCATCAGTTGATCTAATTAAGGTACCTGGAGATAACTCCATACTCTCTGCGGTCGTCGGGTGCAGGATAATATAATTACTCGGAACACCCTGAATTTCATGTTTGTAAATTTTCATTTTCATAGTATTGATCACGCTGTTTATTACAGAAAATTTTCCTCTAATCTTATAAATGACATCATATGTTTGTATGTTATGATTGGAAACTCAGAGAATTCTGAAAAATTGTGAATTGATTGTTTCTTAATTATTTGATTTAGTAGTTAGTGATTTACCTTCTTCTTCTGAGGAATGAGACAAGACCCATGGGGATCAGCATCAGACCAAGGAATGCAGCATCATATCCAATGAAACCGATACCCTCAGCAGTGTTGGTTGTCTGAGGAATGTCAGTGTTGATGGATGCACCTACAGATGAGGATGCTGAATATGAACTTGAAGATGAGTCAGTGTTGGCAGACTGCTGTGAGTCTTGCTGTGCCTGAGATCCTGCCGCAAGTTCAAGAACTGAGGTTCCACCCACACTTTGACTGCCACCAGTATCGGCTCTTCCACCAAGTGTGGATTCACCAGCGATAACGAAGTAAGCAAAAGCGGGATACAGTGTACCTGCATCAGACTCAAGTCTGAAGGTCAGAGTGACTGTCTTGGTAGTACCTTCAGGAAGGTTGATACCACTGTAGTAGACCCAACCGTAATCACCTTGGACATTGCTTTGCTTGATTGCATCAGCATCATCAGATGAGTCCAGTAGAGTGAAATCAGCAGTTTCGTAGAACTGACCGAAGTAGACAGTAGTGTCAGC
>JAEOUB010000288.1 GCA_016839545.1 Candidatus Kariarchaeota archaeon
ATCATCAGGGTTCTCGAAAAGTAATCCGACTTCCTGATGAAATGGATAATTGGGTCGTTGAGTTACAGACTTGCCATTAATGATCACATCACCTGACTGGGGTTTAATCAAGCCATTCATATGTTGCAATAACGTAGACTTCCCACCGCCAATCCTTCCAACGATAGCAACCAGCTGATTCCGCTTGACCTCAAGATTTACACCTTTCAGAAGTTTTGTCTGCGTATCCTGAAATGTGTATTCCAGGTTTTTGATCTCGAGAACTGACGCCATTTTCTCACCTCAACCAGGGAATAACTGTGATACACACACAGAGGATCCCTGACAGTATTGTTACTGAGACGCCCTCTGAGGACCAAGGACGTATTGTGGGTACGAAATTATCATGGAACCCTCGAGCTATAAGTGATTTTGATATCGACTCGGAGTGACTTACACTTCTCACTAGAGTTCTGCCCAGAATTTGCATTCGAACGAAAATATTCCTTGCAGGATTTTTCCCAAATGCCCCCTTTGACTGTGCAGCAAAGGACATCTTGGCAAGATCGGAGGAAACCGTTGTGGAGATCCGTTTAATCAACAGCAAGATAGTGATAATTGATGTACCAAGTCTGAAACTTGCCAAAGCCTCAATGATATCAGTGTGTGATGGCTCCGAGTGTAATAACATGAAATTAAACAGGATGATTGTCATGTATCTGTAGATGATCAGACCAATGAAACCCTCCTTTGTGTACGTTCGATGATAGTTAAAAATATTAATTGGAACCTCGGACCCTTCGATACCCAAATAAAGCACGAAGGAGACGAAGAGGATCAAGATAAATGGGAATATCAATCTCTTGAAGAATACAAGTCTTGGTCTGAATAAAATCAGAATTGGGATATATATCAATAGGTAAAGAAAGACCTGGAAATAATCCAGCGAGATTGCAGTTCCCAAAATGAAGAATAGAGTAATTAGAATCTTTGATCGAGGATCAAGACTTCCCGTACTACCCTTAATGTCTGTAATCAATATATCCTCAGGCCTTCCCACCCCAAGATCTGTAAAGGAAATATCCTCATACTGAACTACAGGAGAGTGTCTCACCCCTGTGTATGATCTTTTTCTTCTTGAGTAATAATATGAGGAAACTATCGCAGTAAGCAGACCTTCAAGGGTACCAACTATGAGAACTCCAAATGTAAAAAGCTGAACTAGTAATTGCCTTGGTATCTCGCTGGTGACCGCAACAGAGACACTTATCTCCAAGAATATCATCAGGCTTAACACGATGAAATAAATCACACCCCCAAGGAAACCAGAGAGATATCGAATCCTTCGACCACGTCTCCTATAGACTCGTGACGGTATTATTCCAGCAATCAACCCAGCAATCAACATATTACTCAAGTTAATTGGCAACATGGAAATTGCCCCAGGGATGAAAAGATGATTTAAGATGATTGCACTACTAGCGATAACAAGACCTCTCTTCACACCTTTTATGGTAATGACCAAAGGTACTCCTGAGAGGGTAAGAAACACCGGGAGAATCTTTATCGGAAAAAATATGGATTGCAAGAGAAATAAAAATGCACCCAAGGATGCGTCCTCAGCAACTTCTGAGGTGTTAAACTCAGGGTTCAATCGGACAATGATGGTAATGATACCAGCCGCTAATATCCACCCGAAACCAATGAACAATGGGTTGATGGGGATACCGTCTATGATCCTTACCATGCTACAATCCCATCAATATACTACTAATTAACTCCACTACTCCATCGACCGGGAAATCATCAATTTCTTTCCTCTCCCTTTTCTTGTTCTCAAATTCGTAGAAGAGTTGTGCCATACTATAGACTTCCTGAGATATATTCTCTGCCTCAGGACTTCCATTCAGTGAAATTTTCTCTGCAGCTTGGAAAGCGAGTGTTTTAGCCTCATCCCAATGCATAATTGCATCTTCATAATCATTTCTTGGAGTAGCGTTAGCGCGAAGAGCACTATTCACAGATTTGAAGATATCAACCAATCCTAAGCTATATGCTTCTAGTTTCGCAATGTAAGACCAATTTAATGGAGCTCCCCCAATCTGAATTGGCATCTGGTGTTTGTTCACCTCTTGGGATGCGATGGATAGCTCCTCAAGTGATTCCGTGAAATTTATCAATTCTTCAAGATCTTGAGAGATCTCATCATGTTCAATCTCCATATTTAGTGAGGAGCTCTCGATAATTGGTGCTACTCTATTGATGTATTTGTATTGTAATACCGCAGTACGAAGTTGTATCTCCGCAATCAGACCTCGAAGGAATGCATTAATCTTCACGGGTTCTATCACTTGATACATCCATTCTTTGGTTTCCTTGTCAGTGTTTGAGTTCAGATGTTCCAAAGCTTCTTCAACCAACTCAAACGTTTTTGCTCTCATCAACATTTCTTTTACTGGATTTTTACCGAATTCAACTTCAGCCCCTAATGACACCCGAATTGCCTCTGTTAATCTCTGAACTGCAAGAAGTTCCCGAAATGATACCTCAACCAGGTCCGAATGAGGTGGGAGGATAAAAACAGCGAAAAGAGGATAATCAATTTCATTTACAATTCCATCTAATAATTCAGGAGTTGCGTTTTCATCCATCAAGATATTAATCCACTTTGCTACCAATTGGTGAGAAGCCTTGTGCAATCGAGTACCTACAGTATGTAATCTATTCTCTACGAAACTCAGAATTACCGTATGACTGATGCCTTGTTCCAATTGCTCCTTAATGTAAACGAATACTGTTTCATAAGCCACAGCAACAGAAGAAACGTATGGAATGTCACCATCAGACAGGATCTCAGACAACTGGGACAAGATTTGAGGCAACATCAACAGGATTTCCTCGTGATTTCCTGCCTTCAGATACTCGATTGCTTCGTCATAGTTGACAGACACTTTCGAAAGGATCATCATATGTTTGTATATCAGCTCCTGTTCTGAGATGGATTTGTTCCAGATGTGATAACTATCAACATTGGAAAACTGAGAAGATCCTGCGGCAGAAACTAACTCAGCAGCCTCCCTGAAATATTCCGCAGCGATGTCGTTGGACCTAGTTTCAAGGGCTGCAATAGCTAATTTCCTGTAATGTTGAGCCAAAGATACGTTTGAGGTTATTGTCGCAATATGATACTGATTTTCGTAGAATCTATTTCCCTTTTCCACCAGATCAGAGGTAGATTTTGACCAGTGTTCACGCATCGAGGTGATATGAGAAATTGCATGTTCAGAGGCAGAATGTAGGCCAATAGGGTCGAGAAACCACCAATTAGAAGAGGATGAAAGGAGTTTAGAAAATACTCGATTCATCAGGAAAAGTGCCTGATTTTTGTCATATCCCCCCAATGTTTGATTTACGATATCTTCTCCAGTTTGAAGATCCATTGCAAAATCTAGCAATTTCTTCTCCATGTTGAGCGAAAGAGCTTCCCCAAGGACTATTCTTGACTGAAGTGTGAAGAAATCCTGACCTGCTTGAAAAGCAAGTAAAGTCAACTCGTCCAGGGATTTTTTAGTATCAACATACCCCATAGTGTACTTGTTGAGCCCAGGTTGATCCAATACCCCTCTCTTCTCAATAGTCGAATAGAGATAAGATATTACAGAAAGATCAAGCCAAAATTCGGTCAAATGTTTGATTCTCTCAAGTTCCTCAGACGATGGCTGACCTTCTCCTCTTCTTAGCTCATCCACCAATCGTTCAAACAGTGACTTTGTTAAATTTACCACATTCAGAAGATCTTGAACAACCTCACTCGAAAACTCTACCCATTTTGTTCCTATCTCATCAGGTTCATCGATTTGAATATAATCCGAATATAGCAGGTCTTTCTTTCTAACTAATGTACCAAATCTTGAAAAGACAAGGTTCTCATCAATATCGGACAAGCTCATAGATGCAGAGTATGAATCCTTGGTGGACATTTTCTTGTTCTACTCAAAAGGGTCGAAGTTATTATAGTATCTAATATGCTTGTGAGAAATTCACAATTTCACATTCAATGATCAATTAAGATAATCTCCTGTAACTCTCGTTCAGAGATCATCCTAAATCTTTAACTCCTAATAAAATTGTAGGACATTGAGGTTTGGAGACAAATTTTATCACGAGTAATTAGCCACTTATTGAAGGATATCGCTTCCCTCACTAAATATCACCAAGATACTAGTTCTAGACTTTGTTTCCTCCTTGGTGCGAGAGAAGCCATTCAATTGATGATGGCAGTGAAGGAAGCCCCTTCAAACCTTTTTATCGGTATCAACACCCAACAATCTGAAGAAAAGGTAGATCGGGTCGTCAAGCGAGTCGAGAAGAACCTAGAGAAACAGGGGTATGAGATAGAATATGTTGATGAATTAGAACGTGTCATCGCCCTTTCTATTCGTGATCGAAAACAGGAATTTGAAGAGCTCAACACCGAAAACTCTGACGAATATGTGAACAAGTTTGTTCTTGACGAGATTAAGCATTTAGGTCTACCTCAAGTCATTTTACGACGAGATGCGTCAATTGATGCGTCAATGGGTGCCTCGGTCACCAGTGGTGATATCAGTGTCATCCCTCCTCTCGCTTCAGGAGATAAGGTATTACTGATGGATAAACATTACAATATCGTGGCACATGGAGTTGCTGTCATGAGTTCTGAAGAGATCAAACGATCCCCAGGTAGAGTGGCAATCCGGACTGAAGAAAGCCGTTATGACGTCCCCAAATTTGATACTCACAAAATATACAATAGTGGGATGATGTTTGTTTCGACATTACCCAGATTCCTCGGGGCTAGCCTATTTGATTTTTCAGATGATAAGGCGAATATTCTTGTCATTTCACAAGACTCAGGTGAAATTGCAGTTCATCTGTTAAACCAAGCACCACCTGGATCCAAAATTTACCTCTTTGTGAAAAATGACAATCATAAAGAAGCGTTAGAGGCCACATTGGAACGCTTGCTTGTTGATCCAGAAAATGTAGAATTCATCACCAGATCTTTGGACAGGTATGCCAAAAGTCGACCCAGAGTGAAATTCAGCCATTTTTACCTTGAACTACCTTCTACCGAAAGCGGGAAACGGCCTAATCCCTACTTTGACATGGAGGAGAAGACAATAATATCAAATGCACGTACGCAATTCTCAGCGATTAGATCTGTTGCATTAATTGGTGACAACAATGCTCAGGTCTCATATGTTACACACTCTATAGATCCAACTGAGAATGAAGAAGTTGTAGTACAAGCGTTCAGACAAGGTACATTCGTTCCTGTTGAATTACATTCAGAACTTCGTAATAAGTACAAGCATGGTATTAATGCATTGCCTGAGATCCCGACCGTTACCCAAGCAGGGAGTATAGATCTCGATAAATTGGAATTCGAGAAAGGTTACAGTATTTCTTGGCTAGGTATTGACCCCCGAGATCAGTCATCAGACGCAGGTTTTGTAGCAAAACTACAATTGAAGCTCAAATAATATTTCGCGTAAAGTATCGTTAATAATAAATTCATACGTGAAAATGACCCTCTATGGAATTGATAAAGGTTGAAGATGATAGAATTCAGAATATCTTGCAATCAACCTTGAAAACCCTCTTCTCAGAGGAAGAAACAAATGATCTGATAGAAGGACTTCTGTTAGAGTTAGAGGAGGGTAGCCAGCTTTACATGTTGGAAGATGGTGACCAAAAACCAGGATTTCTAATACTGACACCATTAATGGATGAGGATGAAAATGTAATTGAAATGGTTAGTGTAGAAGATATTTTCATCAAACCAAACAAAAAAGACAGCAACATTGCAGATGCTCTGGCGAAAGAAATGAAAAAACTTGCAAAAGAGTATGGAACCAAACAAACTGAGGTAATAATCTCTCAGGGAAATTCCTGGATTTCAGAAGCCTTGGTCGAAAATGGATATATTAGCTCTGAGGTAAAACTGGAGAAACTGTTACCTCGGACAAACAACCTCGACGATGTCCTTGAATTGATACAGGATTGTACACCGATAGATAGGATTGTACAAGTTCTCCTAGAGAAAGAAGATGGTTTCAGAGCAGAGTTCGTTGATACCTCTGATGAAATTTCAGACCTTATCGACGAAGGTTGGGAACCAGTTATGGTTGTCGTTACGTATGAACCAGATACAGCGTCAATTGAAGATCAGATAGAAAATTCAAATCGATTAATCAACTGGGATGACTACTCTATAGTTTACTACGGATGATCCCATGAGCGTGAAATTCAAACATTGGTCAAGAGTCATTGCCGAAACGGCTGTCGATAAATTCGGAGATACTCAACTAGTATGTGCTGGATGGTCACCCTCGGGAATCTACCACATTGGTAATTTCAGAGAGGCTGTAACATGTACTGCCATAGATAGATCCCTGAAATCAATGGGAAAAAATTCGAAATTCATTTTCGTCATAGATGATTTTGATCCGTTAGACAAAATACCTGATAATCTGAAACAATACTCAAAGGAATTACGACCATATTTAGGGCATCCAATAAATCGAGTTCCTGATTTCACAGGACAATATTCAAGTTATGCAGCACATTTCAGCCAAGGTGCAATTAGGGCCGTAAATGATTGCAGAATTGATGTTGAATTTGTATATTCTTCGGAAAACTATGCCAAAGGGCGGTATGACAAATATCTGAGAATTTTTCTTGAAAACAGTGAAATAATTGATCAGGTATTTGAGGAGATATCAGGATCAGCTCTCAACGAGTATGTATCTGTCATCTGTCAAAATTGCGGGAATATGAAAACTGCCAAGAATGTAAGATTAGAAGGAGAAAAGATCTACTATGATTGCATTTCCGAAAAAATGTATAGAGGGTGCGATCACTCTGGATTTGTGACAATTGATTCTCATGAATGGAAGTTGAAATGGCGACTGGATTGGCCAGCTCGTCAATCTTTTCTGAATGTCACGATTGAACCTTCAGGTAAAGATCATTCTGTCGCAGGAGGATCAGTCGACACTTCAATTGCTATACATCGTGATGTATTGAAGCAGAATGGCCCCATTCTTGAGAAATTTGGATTTATCACACTCAAAGGTCAGAAATTCAGTGGTAGCAAGGGTGGTGCTCTTCCCGCAGATGAAATATCTTCCATTATGTTGCCTTCTGCATTTCTCTACCTTGTCTTCAGGTCGGATATGTTGAGGGACATAGACTTCAATCCTGAATCTTTAGAATACGGAAAGCTTCTTGATGAATTTGACGATGCCAGAGCTATGTTAAGTGGAAAAAACTTCCAAGGAAGAGAACGAGAGGTTGAGAAATTATCCAAGGCAGCAGAACTCGCAATCTTTGAAGAAGAGGCTGGCTTCGTTCCATCTGAAATCAAATTCGAGGAACTTGCTTTAGTGTTTCAAACATCTCTACGCGACGCAGACATGACTCTCAAAAAATTATCTGACAAAATCCCCTCTGATAAGGCCAAGAAAGAATTGCTAGTTCGACTATCGCTACTTGAAAATTGGCTTGATACTTTAGCTCCTAAGAATGTGGTCATTAGATTTCTAGAGGAACCCCAGGGTGATATACTGCAATATTGGACTCCTGAATTGAAGGAACTCTGGATATCCTCCTTAGAGAAAGTGAAGGATGGAGAACCTATCGCATCACTGAATTCCCTTCTTCGGGAACATTCGGGGTCAATTGATCCGAAAGATTACTACCGGGGATTTTATCAGCTTATTTCAGGAAAAGATTCAGGACCAAATGCCACAAATCTAGTTGAAGCAATGGGGATCGATCGGATCCTGCGTATGATCCATCAGCTTAATGTATA
>JAEOUB010000028.1 GCA_016839545.1 Candidatus Kariarchaeota archaeon
CCGTCCTGCCCATGAATTTCATGAATTCAAAGGTATCAGCAGATACGCGATGTCGCAGGATCAGGTCACCATCAAACTCGAAAGAGGCAAAGTAGCGGATGGCTACACGGTGTCGCTGCGGCGTGCTGGTACCCTCCCACAGCCTAAGGTAGCTCATATTATAGGTGCCCCGTATCCAGTAGGTGTCATCATTCCGCACGATCTCCTCGATATCATTGACCAGGTCACTCTCTGCCACAAGATTTGAGAACTCCTCGCGTTTCAGTGTAAAGTAGGTGCCCTTGGAGAATGAGAACCAATCATAGGCCACGTCCTCGTGCATGTATTCTTTCTGCTTTCCAATTGGCAGCCGAATAATCCGCTCATGCTCGGGGTCAATGATAATATTGGGGGTGTCAGTCAGCCTGAGAATGGCCTGAGTGAGACTCTCGCCATCCTGCTGGTGATATTTGAGTGCATCATAGGCATCCTGGGTGATCATAATACCTCTGGAATCTACCACGAATTATGTTTTTGCAGGTTCTTTAAGTGAATTTCTTCTGTTGATGAGTAATGGGGAATCAGGCATGGACCATCTGGCCGTAGGGGTTGTAGCCCTCGGTCTTTACACGTCTCTGAATTTCCTTCTTGATTTTTTGGCTGGTGTAGAGTTCCTTGAAGCCATAGATCAGGACCGGGATCCCGATGATAATCATGCTTCCCAGAGCCCCTACTATGAAGCCAATTGCGCCCCGTGTGTAGTGTTTTTTGAAGCCATCAGCAAGCTGACGGTCGTTGTAGTCTCTGATTTCCATCAGGCGGAAACTCCTTCCATTATCAACTGGTTACCACAGCTGTTGCAGAATTTCACAGTGGAATCCATCCATTCCTTGCAGGATCGACACTGATTCATGGAATTGGTCGTGCTAGATCTCTGACGGTTTGCCAGGTATCTCTGAGCCTTCACTGATCTGAATAGTCGGAGGTAGGCATAGATAATGAGGACTACTCCAACCCCTATTGGTAAACTCAGTACACCGATGACAATCAGAAGTTTATTCCATTTGTTCATGTCCTGAATGTACGTTACAATCTCTATATCGGTCATTTGGTCGAATGACATTACTTGCCGTATTGCTATAATATATATAATTATTATGGGTAACAACATGTATTATTGTTTACCAATTAGAAAATACATTCCCCATGTATGATACAGGCAAAATACTTGTGGTTTGAGATCATCACAGCCGGGAAGAGATATCCTCTACTTTGTTGAGAGTGTTGACCTCCACACTCTGGCGTTACTCGCTGATATGTTTTGTCAGTTCCTGGTACCTGGTATTTTCCTTCATCGATGTGATAAAGGTGCTGTAGTGATCCATGTCCCGGTAGGCAGTCATGAAAAACATCTCACCTCTCTTGTCGGCATTGGCCCATCCGCCAACTACAGTCACACCATTCTCCTCGTAGAACTTGCGAAAATCCTCAAAATGTGTCTTTTCAGGCACGTCCTCCTTGTATGTTACACGATACAGTTTGTATAGCATGAGGGTGGATAGAGCAGGGTGGTATTTGAGAGTGGCGTGGAGTAAAATGTCTGGATGTCAAGAATCTGAGAGTGGCACAAATGCCAGGAAGAAGGCTGCAGGGTGTGGAATGGGTTCTGCAGGGTCATGAGTTCTATCGAGGTGCCCGGGAAACTCAGCGTCAATGAATTTGGTCACTTTGGCATTGAACTATCTTAGTAGGATACTAATTAGTATCACATGATGATACCATGAGTGGAGAATATGGCACACAACACCAATAGCGATACAAGGAACACCAGTACCGATAAGACCGACACCAACGATAATGGCACACCGGATGCGGCGGGGCTGATGAGCAGAATAGATCAGCTGGGCAGCTACCTGCAGAGACTGGAACCCTTCGGCTTCTCGGGGACAGTGCTGATTGCACAGGGAGACCAGGTCCTGCTTGAGAGGGGCTATGGTCACATGGATTATGAGCGGGATATCAGGATGCGAGATGATGCCGTGCAGTCACTGGGAAGTATTGCCAAGCAGTTCACCGGGATGCTCATCATGCGACTGGTGGACCAGGGAAAGCTCTCCACTGATGATACTCTGGATAGATATTTTGATGGAATTCCACAGGACAAGGCCAAACTCACCATCCACCAGCTGCTGACTCATACAGCCGGGGTGCCTGATGGTCTGGGTAGTGATTTTGACGATATATCCACTGATGACTATCTCAGGCAATTTTTTGCAGCTCCATTACAGAGTGAGCCCGGAACTCAGTTTGCCTATTCCAACCTCGGTTTTACCCTAGCAGCAATGATTGCTGAAAAGGTGGGGGGCAAACCATACGTGGAACTTCTGCGAGATGTCTGGAAGGAGCTGGGTATCACCACTGCCAGCTGGTTCGGAGATCCCATGTATAACCCCGAAAACAGTGTCTCCTACTATGTGGATGGCGTACGCCGTGGATCAGTCCGTGACTGGCCCGGATCCTGGGATGCATCCAAACCCTACTGGCATATTCTTGGCAATGGTGGTGTCTGTATCTCTCCACGTGATATGCATACCTACATGCAGGCACTGTTTGGAGGAAAGTTGCTATCTGAAAAGAGCCTGAAACAGATGTTGACACCCAATCTCAACAATTATGGCTATGGTTTTGATATCGAGGACTCCCCCCTGGGCACCATGATCCACCATAATGGAGGGTCAGATGGTGGTGTTGCCGCAGTTGCCCGGTACCTGGCCGATCTGGATCTTACTGTCCTGCTTGCATCCAACGGGATTGTCAATGGCCAGGGGTACGCTTTCCTGGTAGAGAATATCATGGAAGATCTGATGGCTGGACAGGAATTTGAACTACCTCCCGAGGTACAACCTGCAGGATCGGTAGAGGCAGGAACATTTGATCTGGAGGGTGGAAAAATCAGGATTGATCCTCTCGGAAATGGTCCACTGCTATTGCATTTGGAAGGACAGGCACTGCTCAACAGGGTTATGGGTGTGGACGATGCCGCAGCTGAAAGCTATGCCCGTATGAATGAGATCACCCGCAAATTCGGAGAGCTTATCTTAGAGAGAAGATGGGATGAGGCATTTGCACTATCTGAGCGCAAGACGGGAAACGAGAGAAGAGTGGGCATGATCGAGCAGTTTTTTGAGATGATCACACAGCGTCATGGTCCAATCACGGGTATCAAAGTGGCAGGAACCGTACCCATGCCACCGTACAAGGGCAGTACACTCTTGGCTTTTGTTACTGAGAATTCAGCTCCCGGGGTTCCCATCATCTTTCAGAAGGATGATGAGTTTCTGGGATTCCGCCCCATGGTGGCACATAATGTGATGACGCTTATGGCCACAACCACTGCCAGTGGAATCATCGCCTTCTCTCCTCAGCTAGGACTGCAGATTGGGCTGAATTTTGAGGATGGGAAAGTCCTGCTTGAATAAAAATTGAAAAAGGGGTTTTTTCATATAAATATCATAGTAATTATATAGGAATATGTCCTATCTCTGCAAAGCACAAAAGAAACCATTCTTGCGTTTATCGCCGTCACGGCCTGACCTAGGAGGGGTAGATGTTTCTCTAGGTTGTATGGCCCCAATGGTCTTCCTTGTGGCTCTGCTACCCCTCCTTTATGAGCAATGTAATTGAAAATAGTGATGGAGGGTCTGTAAGAAAGGACATCAAGAAAGGTTGTGCGAGGTGATTACCACAGATTACTGCCTGGTTCCGCAAAAGCGGCAGTATACCTCTTTTCTGCCCAGCTTGGATCCACACTCAATACAGTACTGTGCATCGAAGGTCGCTTTGGGCTTGACTGGTTCCTCAACGTAGGAAACGTGGACGTCAGAGCTGGGACCGCTGTTGCCAAGGTATTCTGGTGGCTCGTAGTACTGCCTGGAGCTGGATGTTAACATCTGCAACAGGCCGATACCTAGCAGCAACAGGATGATGATGCTGAAGGAGCTCCCACTGAAGATAAAGAAGAGCACGAGAAGGAGCGGCCAGGGAAAGACTCGGGCATGGCGTTTTCTGTATCTTCTTCTCCTGCGATGTGATGAATTGGAGTATCGTCTACTGTGGTACATACCTAGATATTGACAGGGGAGGAAATAATATCGATCTCTAGATAATAGAGAGACTATATAGATTGGCAGAAATGGGATACTCGAAAGTCCATGACCTTATATCGACCATCTCACTGCATCAGGCTAATGGCCCTTGACCCTGTGGAGATCCGGCGTATTGATGACCTGGAACTGGACCAGATGAGGATAATCTGGAACCAGCACTATGAGAGTATCACATCGTCAAAGAAACAGGTCACTGCTGAGGGACTGGAGGGGTTTCGTACTGCCAATGAGGGTAGAGAGTATCTTGGCTATTTTGATATACGACGCTCTGCACAGTATCTGCTGGGATTTGCCAGTATTGAGACAGATGAGAACCGGATCTTTGTGAGCCAGATGGCAGTGTTTGAAGATGTAACCCGCAAGGGTGTGGGCAGTGCCCTGCTACGACACCTGCAACGGATGGCTGATGCGGAAGGCAAGTACCTGCAATTGCACGTCCAGGTGACCAATGTCACTGCTGTCAATTTCTTCCTCGAGCATGGGTTTGCAATCAAAGACTATTCAGTCGAGGAAGGCTACGTCCCCGAGGATTATGATGCTTCAAGGAAAGAGGATGTTATCAGGCTGGTAGAGTACAGGATGGAGTGGCGGGAATAGTTTCGCTCATCTCCCTAGCACCTTCTTATATGACCACACACAACACTTGACGTGAGATTCCTCGCTGTGGGAGATACCCACCTTGGTCTGCTCAATGGCAGAACGGCACATGCCAAGCGGGAACTGGCTGATCAGGCAGCACAACAGTTCCGCTACTGTGTCAACAAGGTCATGCGGACCGGGGTCGACTGGTTTTTTCACGCTGGGGACATCTTTGATAGGAGCCGACCTAAGGCGTGGGCAATCGACCAGTACTATTCCATTATTCAACCTGCACTTGATGCTGGCATAAACCTGGCTGTCATCCCTGGCAACCATGACAAAGGGGTCCTCCAACCCTCGCTCTTTGATTTTGAATATGACAATTACCATGTCATCAATTCGCTCAAGTACCTGGATTTTGACGAGTTCAGGCTTGTGGCCTCTCCCTATATCTACCAGGGAATGAGAGAGAAGGAGCGAAAGATGCAGGCATGGATTGATAATTCGGATAGACCGGTGATTGTCCTGCTACACCACCTGTTTTCTGGTGCCTCGTTTGGACCAATGGACTATACCTTTCGTAACCGGGAGGATTGTGTGAGGTTGCGATTGCCTGATTATGCCCAGGTGATCACAGGTCATGTGCACCGGACACAGACGTTGAATGGTGGAAAAATTGTCTATACTGGATCTACTGTACGTACCAGTTTTGCAGAGGCAATCGAGCCCAAGGGCTATCTCCTGGGTGAGATCACACCTGAAAGTATCATGTACCGCTTTGTTGAGTTGCCATCCATCCCAATGGAGGTGATCGAGACAGCAGTACTGGATATGGAGGAGCTAGAACAAAAATTGCACAAATTGTCTCCACGGACACGTATTCTGCTACGACTCACTGGAATGGAGCTGGCTTCCAACCAATTGCAGATGTTATTTGCACAATTTCCTGCACATCGTTGGCCGTATTTCTCTGTCAGTCCACGTGGAGATCGTATCCTTGAACCCCTGTATGCACCGTTCTGGAGGCGACACGGGAGAGTGCAGAGAGTTCCCCACCAGTACACACCAGTGTTCCGGCAGTT
The DNA here is from genome assembly GCA_016839545.1 of Candidatus Kariarchaeota archaeon. Classification (GTDB taxonomy): domain Archaea; phylum Asgardarchaeota; class Heimdallarchaeia; order Heimdallarchaeales; family Kariarchaeaceae; genus Kariarchaeum. Next base: position 5,807 of record JAEOUB010000028.1, read on the forward strand.
TGCGAGCAATGAGCTCACTATGACTGAGACAAAAACCGGTCTTGAAGTCTGAACTGTACACAGAGAACTTATAATCAGAGTACAGTCAGATGGCAGTATGAAAATTAAACAGACAGCCAGATCTCAGAGTCTCCTGCTCTACATTGCAAGTATCCTGGTTCTCATCATGGGAGTTATCCTGTTCTTCCTGGCAAGACAAACTGACATCTACTTCTCGTGGACTATTGGAGTGCCTCTGACAGCTGCATTTCTCGGTGGGGGATACCTTGGCAGTTTTGCACTGGAGTTCCTGTCAGCCCGGGAGAGACAGTGGAAGGATAGCCGCATAGCTGTTCCTGC
>JAEOUB010000289.1 GCA_016839545.1 Candidatus Kariarchaeota archaeon
CTGCTACCAGGGCAATCCAACTTGCCCGGGACGCCCGTCTTCCTTTTCTCAGGAATGAGATTGACATTCCTGGTATCCCAGAGAGGATCCGTGAGTACTTCCTCACTGCACTTACAAATTCAGATGGCTATAGTGTCCCAACATCGATAATGATCAGATTCAAACTAAGATCAGATCTAACTGAAACTGAGTTGAGTCAGGTCTTCGAGGAAATCAAAATACTGGTCTCAGAATACCGTGCAGGTCTACCGACTGGATATGAGATTGCTTTTCTCTCATTTCTAAATTACCAGCTCGAAAGAAGTGAAGCCATAGCCCAGGAGATGCACCGAGTGGATCTATTTGCAGTTATCATAGGGTTCGTTGTTCTTTTGGTCTTGATTCGTAATCCAATTTATTCTGCACTCATCATATTTCTTGCGTGGTCAACGACCCAAATCACCAGAGGTGTAATTGTACGTCTTGCTCCTCTTATCGGTACATTCAATGGTACATCATTCTCCATAACAACCACATTTTTACTGGGTGCAGCGATGAACTACGTCGTATTTTTTGTCTTCAGATATATGCAAGAGCGTTCCAAGGGGACAGACCACCCTGTAGTTAAAAGTACAAAAACAGCAGTTCATTCAGTAATAATATCAGGGTTAGCCATCACCCTCGCTCTCATTCCATACCTCTGGTCGGATATCCAGGTGCTTCATGAATTGTCTCAATCTCTCATAGCAGGTATGATCATTCAGACGATTTTGCTGTCGCATATCCTACCTGCAGTTTTCGGTATAATTGACCAATTTCAAAAGATCCAGATAGACAATCATACTCCTCGTGGTCTTCTGTTTAGTTTCCGTATATCAAGAGATCGAGTATCAAAAATAATCCTCAGTTCCATTGTCCTGTTGGTTATTTCAGGAATTGTTATTGGGCAGATGGGGACATCATTTGCAACTACAGATTTTGTTGCAGAATCTGGAGAAACTGGTTTATCATTTGATATTCTAGAATCCAAGTATCCTGAGAATTATCTATCACGATACCTGATAACTATCAATACTTCAACACCTGTACTTGAAAATGGAATATTCAACGAACCTCTATTGGCGGCTGTTGATGCTTTGTCAATGGTACTTGCTTCACAATCGCTGATTGATTACGTTGTATCTGTGGCATGGCCGATAGATGGCTCCTTCAATTACTCCAAAGTAGTTAGCATAATTGACAAAGAAGCAGCCTATACGGTTGCTGAAGGTCTGGTGGATGGTGAGCTGACATTTATTATTGTTCAATCAATGATTCCCAGTCAATCATTAGAACTGCGTCCCCAAGCAGAGAGTATCATCAAATTAGTTAGTGATTTTGTGGCATCATCTGATCCAATTATCAGTGCGCAGGTGAGTGGTTTGCCTGTTGAAATTGCCGGGAGAACTGAGACCGCACTCAGTCAGCTCCCCGGTCAGGTCGCTTTGGCTATGCTGTTTCTGATAGTATTTCTTGCATTTGTTCTAAAATCGCTATTTATCCCCATACGCCTGCTGATATCAATTATCCTTGCCAATATTTACTCAATTGCTATCACCTCTGTCCTGTACCGCATTATTGTGTCGGAACCTCTGAATATTATTATGATCACTTCATCATTCCTGGTCTTACTTGGTTTGGGGACAGATTTTGATGTCTACATAATCCGAAGGATCGAAGAAGAGAAGACATTAACACCGTCCTACTGGGAGGCAGTTGAGAGGGGGCTTTCAAAATCCGCTCCTGCCATATTGGCCTCGGGGTTAGTGATGAGCTTCTCTTTCTTGGCGCTCCTCAGTGCTGACATCACCCTTGTCCGCCAGTTTGCGCTGATCACCTTCATTACTATCCTGATCGACATCTTCTTTGTCCGTACACTTCTTGTACCTGCTATCTTGCTCTTCGCCTCAAAATCATCGGATGATCATGAAAACTGAGATTATCTCTAGCTGTAACTACAAATAGCGCCTAGCTTAGGATAAAACATGGTTGATATAGATAAGTTCAAAGCTTTTCTGACACAAATGGAAGCCGAAGACGGATCTCGAGCCCGACGACGTGATGTTGTCGAGTCATTGAATGTTCTTGTCCGCAGTACACGATCCAAGACTGTTGTGGAGGTCGGCAACTCGGCGGGATATATCTCACTCTGGTTGGCACTTGCGACCAAGAGCACAGGTGGAACACTGCATATCTACGATGATGACAAG
>JAEOUB010000290.1 GCA_016839545.1 Candidatus Kariarchaeota archaeon
CAATACCGGGTCTTCCTGATTAACATTGAGGAAGTATTGACCTACACTATCAATCAGGTAATGTGAGATGATTGCAGGGGTCATGCTTTTGCAAGACACAACCACTGTACCCCATGCTAGTCCGTACAGGAACGACATGACCATACCCCCTATCACAGTTTCAATAGGCCAGTAGACAATAGTTGAGAAATGATAGAGCGAGAAAAATACTGAGCTCATCAACACTGCAGTCTTTGAGCCATATCGATGCAGAAATCTGTGGAGAATAAATCCTCTGAAAATGATTTCCTCCCAGATTGCAGGTATCAAAGCTATAAGGAAGTATCCCCAGCCGATGACATCTGGTTCCACATAGACATCGGGTTTGGCGAAGAGAACACTTGGATCATGAACATAAATGCCCAGAGAGACAGAGATTACTGCAGCTAAGACAAAGAAAATACTTGCTGAGACCATTCCAAATATGATAACAATCGGTTTGGAATTTAACCAGCCTCGGATCATTTCGATGCTACTCTTTCCAGTGAGTACCGGTATGAGAAGAAAGACAAGAATCATACTCAATACTGTTCTGACCAGAAATACAGTAACAATCAGAAGTATGGTGGTAATATTAGCATCGTACATAATATCTGCTAGCCCAATAATATTATCAAATCTGAGAGCAAGCGAGATCAAGAGAGTGAGTACCAAACCCTGAAACCATGGATTTGTTAAAACAGAAGTCTTGGTGTCCATAAAATTCACAGCAATCATTAGATCGCACCTCCAATCTGCTGAAGATATATTTTAACCCTCTTGCTTTTCAGTTGATTTCGATAGTACAAGTATTGTAACTTGGTATTTTTGAAGATAATTTATCTTGATGATATATTCCCTACATCAGAGGTAGATTGAACCTGAGTTTATGGTAACGAATTATCGCCCTAGATCAAATCAGGTGTTAAAAACTTAAATGCAAGGATGAAATATCTCGTTTCGGTGGTTACAAACTTATGAAAATCGATTGCACTACGTGTAGTTCCGTTATTGACACATCTGTGTCCAGTTATTACGATCTCAAACCAAGAATTCCAGCCAATGGAGAAACGTCTTCCATTCGAGAAATCTCACTGTATTTCTGCAGCGATCGATGTCTGGCAGAGACGAAATATCGAATTGATAATTTCAAAGAGAACATAGTGGGAAGTTAATTTCCTCTTTTGGCGGGGATCAGCACTTCTCAGTGAAATATAGCAAAGATTGAAAAGGAGCTCAGCTGTATCCTAACTAATGGAAGGTCAGCTGGACGAGTTACAGAAAGATATTCTCAGTCCCAACATACGGATCTTAGGTGAGATACTTGGCGAGGTATTGAGGGATCAGGCAGGAGAAGACCTATTTGAAATAGAGGAGAAGGCTCGACTCCTATCTAAGAAATTTCGTGAGGAAGGCGATCTTGCTGCTTTTGCTCAACTCCAAGAAGTCCTCAAGCAATGTACTCCTGAAGATCAGTCAATTATCATCAAGGCGTTCTCCCATTTCTTCCAACTGGCAAATCTCGCAGAGGAATACTACAAGATCAGAGTCCAGAAAATAAAAGACCAAACCAAGACGACGACATCCACAATTGAGTATGCATTGTCTGAAATCAAACAGTATGGGCTAAATCCTGCTGAATTCAAGGACCTTCTGAATGAATTGAAGATACAACTAGTTTGGACCTCTCATCCCACTGAGGCCCGAAGATTGACAGTGATGATGAAATTAAGAAGAATATTTGATCTCATCTCCAAATTGCAGCTTTTCTATCCAGATGAGTATGACCATATCAGGACCAGAGAGGAGATCAAAGAGGAGGTAACGGCACTCTGGCAGAGTGATGAGCTACGAGAGGACAAGGTAACCCTCCTTGACGAGGTGCGTACAGTGCTCTTCTATTTTGATCAGACTGTTTTCGCAATCGTACCACAAGTATACCGCAAATTGCATCACCAGCTGAAGTTGTCAGGGTATCAACCTGGCAGTGTGATCTCACTTCCACGAATAATCGAATTTGGAAGCTGGACAGGTGGAGATCGCGATGGTCATCCGGGAGTTACTGCCGATATCACCTTCCAAACTCTCTTGCTTCACAAACGTCTGTGTCTCAGGCGGTATCATCGATCAGTAGAGGAGTTGATCCAACATCTTTCTACCTCGTCAAACCGGTATCCCCTATCTCATGAACTTGTGCAGTCCATTGAGCGTGATGCAGAGGCATTTCCAGGTTTCTCAACCGCTACGAGCAAGTTGAATGTACTGGAACCCTACCGCCGTAAGCTGGATTTCATGCGGTTGAAGCTTGAGAACGCACTCGCAAGTGTTGATCAATCTGCCATCGAGGTGGGTCTTGGTCAGACACTGGTAGGGGCGACCAATACCATGTACACAGCTGAGATATCTACCACCTTTGCTAGATCAAATGAGTTCTTAGATGAGCTCATGATCCTGTATAGATCACTGGAGTCCAATGGTGGGAAAGTACTGGCCGAGGGAAAGCTTGCAGACTTGATCAATCAAGTACGGGTATTTGGATTCCACTTGGCACCTCTTGACCTGCGTCAGGATGCTGATGTCCATATTGCTGCTCTTGCCGATATTTTCAAGACAATCGGACTTGAAGATCTAACAACGATGACAAAGGAGGAACAGTGTGAGGTATTTCTCCGGGAATTACTAAACCCAAGACCACTCGGAATTTCTGCAATTTTGTCTCAACTCCAACCCCAATCACAGGAGGTCTTCCGTACACTGCAGGTAGGTGCAGACTCCATTCAAAATATCTCTCCTCGATCTATATCCACCTACATCATCTCAATGTCCACTCATGAGCGAGATGTATTGGCTTTGATGCTGTTGATGAACGAAGTTGGATTGATAGAAATTTCTGATGGAAGGGTCACAAGGGCATACATGGATATTGCTCCTCTGTTTGAGACAAAAGAAGATCTGGAACATGCAGCTGAGGTCATGCATCGACTTGACAACATGGATCTCTACCAATCATATCTTGATTTACGTGGAAATGTCCAGGAAATCATGGTAGGCTACTCTGATTCGACAAAGGATGTGGGTATCCTTGAGTCCAATTACAGGCTGATCCTGGCTCAACAAGAACTCGAACGGGTTACACGAGAGCACAATTCGGTTGTCAGGATCTTTCACGGTAGAGGAGGATCTGTCTCACGGGGTGGAGGCCCCACAAATCAGGCTATTTTAGCCCTTCCTCCAAACACTACACGTCATGTGAAGATCACAGAACAGGGTGAAGTCATCGGTCAGAGTTATGCCAATCCTCAAATTGCACTTACCCACCTCGAGGGAATAATATCTGCAATGATCATCAGAGGCGTGCAGGACAGGAGAACCGAGATAGAGGACAATCCGACCTTCATGGATGCCGCATCTCAGAAGATCCTGTCCGGATTGGCTTCTATCTCTAGGGAGACATACGAGGCAATGGTTAAACGCAACAAAGACTTCATACCATTCTACCTGCAATTTACACCTCTTGATCTAATAGAACGTGCCACTATCGGATCTCGGCCCAGTAGACGTACTAAAGACAATGTCTCAAGTATCAGTGCCCTGCGTGCAATTCCATGGATCTTCTCATTTACCCAGACTCGATTGATCTTTCCTGGATACTTTGGATTGGGTACCGCTCTGAAGGCATTTGATGAGGCAGGTGATTTTGGCAAGCTCCAAGAACTATATCGATCCCTGCCCTACTTTGAGACCATGATATCCAATATC
>JAEOUB010000291.1 GCA_016839545.1 Candidatus Kariarchaeota archaeon
CTACAGTATCAAGTTCTACAAGCTCAACTACATCTTCTAGTGTAGAAACAACATCTAATTCTTCTGTTTCCTCAATCTTAACCTCTCCCAACACCACTTCGACCCCAGTCTCTACTTCTACTGCAACAAGCAGCAGATCTACTGTCGAAACCACAGAGACACCCACTTCTTCAAGTACTTCTGATGAAGCTCTATCAAACCAAATAACCCCCTTCTTACTAAGTATAACTATTCTGATACGATATCGAAGAAATCTTGACCAGAGATAGAAAATAGAAGGATTTCAACCGTTTTTAAACGAGCTTTTTGGAGTTGGATGACAGACCTTAAGAATGTGATCTCATTGTATGAGAACATGGTGGAACTCCGGTCCATTGTGGAGGAGGAGCCAATTGGGGATACTCCTGCAATTCCGGAGATGTCTGTTGATAAGAGATCACCCAAGGCAATATTCTATTTAATTCAGGCTTTCCTCAGTTTTGGTGAGAACTTGGGATACCAGTATCTCCCCATCTATACCCGAAGACTAGGTGCGACTGAGACACAGATGGGTCTTCTGACCTCCGTACAGAATGTTTCCAAAACGATTTTTCAACCCAGTTTTGGAAGAATGTCTGACAAGTATGGAAGGAAAAAGTTCATGCTCATAGGTGCATTTATTGCAATGACAGCATCTACAATTATGGCCTTTGCTCAGAATCCGGTACAGGTGATCGTAGCCATTGGATTCAACGCCTTTGGCATCTCAATCTTATTTCCTGCATGGCAGGGGGCGATAGCAGATTACACTCACGGTCTAAAGAGAGGTGGGTTTATGGGAAGGTTACTTGGTGTCTCATATATTTATATCTCGCTAGCTCTGATCTCATATGTATTCCTGGTACCCCTGGTAGCAACAGAAGAGATCCAGCAGTTCCGTCTTATCATTATTATGGCAGCTGTAAATTTTGCACTTGTGGCATTCATGAGTTACATATTAATTGATATAAGGCACCTCGATCGCCCTCTCCAACGAGAGAGTATATTTACACCATTAAAGGATCCAGTATATCGAAAATTCCTTGCAGTGGTTCTCTACTGGTGGTTTTTCATGAGTTTGGCTTGGTCCTACTTCCCACTGGTAATTGCAGATGTTGTCAAAGCCACCCCAATTGAGGTTGCATACATGGCAATTACAGCAACTGTAATCCAAGCATTCGCCTCGTATCGATTGGCGGATCATATCGATCGCTTTGGAGAGCGTAAATCAATCTCTATTGGGTTCGTATCCTTCACGGTCGTCCCTCTGACCTATGCATTTGCAACAGAATGGTGGCACGTAATTCCCGCGCAGATGATATCTGGTATCGGCATCGGTTTTGGTTTCACGGCCCTACGATCGTACATCATCGAGATTGGTGGGAGCAAAAGAGCTGGAAATTATCAGGGTATCTATCAATTACTATGGGGGATCGTCACCTTCACCGGGTCATTCTCAGGAGGCCTATTGCTAGACTGGTATGTAGATTATCTAGGTGGAGATATTTCAAAAGCCCTAACGACAGGTTTGCTTATCATTGCTGCGTTCCGGTTATCAAGTAATATAATTATCTACAAATTCTTGCCTGAACCAATCTCAGGACTTCAAGAGCAGGATATCTATACCACACGGTGAGAAATCAGTCAACACCTGCTGAAAATACTTTTATTTTTCTAAGTTGACCCTTTTAATATGCAAAACTCCAAATTCCTTATACGTGACTGGTCTTCGTACTAGGACAAGAGCTCTGCTGCTCCTTGCAATTCTTATGTTCTCCCTCCAATCCTTATCGGTTTCAGCCGATTCACAGCCAGAAGAAAATTCCTATGTTCCCAGATTGAGTCCAGAGACAACGATCCTTCCTGATCAGGAAGACCCATTGTGTCTTGTCCCTTGTTCTGACATTGTAAATGGTGGACCGGGTAAAGATGGAATTCCATCGATAGACGACCCCCAGTATTATTCAACAGTAGATGCGGATGCAGATCTCTTTCCCTCTGATGTGATAATGGGGGTGGAAATTGATGGAGTGATGCATGGGTTCCCTCATAATATCTTAAATTGGCATGAAATTGTAAATCATAGAGTCCAAGACGCAATTTTATCAATCACATACTGTCCATTGACAGGGACTGGGATACCATACCACCAAAACTCTGAATTAGGTGTCTCAGGTCAACTCTATGAGAATAACTTGCTCTTCTATGATCGAAACACAGACAGTTACTGGGCTCAGATGTATGGTCTATCTGTGACAGGAGACAGAATTGGTGACACACTTGAGCAGGGTAACATGGTTGAGATGCACTGGTCCGCATTTTCTGTTATGTACCCTGATGCCCAAGTACTCACCCGAGATACCGGATATGTGAGAGGATATGATAGCTACCCGTATTCCAGATATGATTATCTCAATTCAGAAACCATCATCTTCCCCTCGTCGTATGATGGAGATAATGAACCTTATAACCTCTATCACCCCAAAGATCTAACAGTTGTACTCAGTGTGAATGGACTGACGGCGCTAATTTCATTCAGTGAACTGGCAATTGATGGATATCTGTCCTTTCTCCACAATGAAATCGAGGTTGTCGTTTTCTATGATGAATCAGGGAGAATTGCAACACCATTTGTCAATTCTCTGAACGGAGAAACCCTGGAATTTCAGCTAGTAGAAGATTCAGAGCTTGATACAAGTCTGACGTTTGGTCTGAATGTGTACACCGATCAATTTGGCAACACATGGAATCAAAAAGGTGAGATCATTGATGGTCCTGATATGGGTGAAACGCTAATCCAACTTGCTGCATACAACGCCTTCTGGTTTGCAGCTACCTCCTTCTTTCCAGATGCCATCATCTATCAAAGTGACAATGTGATCGAGCTAGGAGGGGAGCAACCTATAGGTAGCTATACCGATGTAGCCTCTGCTGAATTCCAAACAACATGGATACTGGCTTTAGTGGCAATACCATTGGTAATGAGAAGGAGAAAGTGATATGGACATATTAACCTCAATCACCGTTTTTGCTATCCCATCACTTGCCTTAGTTGCTCCTTTTCTCATTGTCGGACTCCATATCACGAAAAATGATCTCAAACTAATTCTCAGTCAGAGGCAGATTATCA
>JAEOUB010000292.1 GCA_016839545.1 Candidatus Kariarchaeota archaeon
GATCAATGCGTAGAGCCCGGCAGGGATTATTGCACCACCCAGAGCAGCGATGATTGGCAACGTTGCCTTGGATCTCTCAGATAGTTCACCTGCGATCAACTCACGCTTGATTTCCAAACCCACGAGAAGGAAGAACACCGCCATCAGACCATCGTTGATGAAATGTTCAACAGACTTGTGGATGAGTTCAAAATCACTCACCGTGATATCTAGATAGCTGTCGAAAATGGCGAGGTAAACATCCTGAAATGGAGAATTAGCCCAGATCAAAGCGAGGATGGTGAAAGCAAAAAGCAGGATACCGCCTGAAACCGCCAGATCAGTGAACCTCTTTGTCGCCAGTTCAAGCTTGACTCTTGGTGGTTCCCTGATTGCCTCGATGAGGCTTTCACGATCCCAGGCACCATCATAACGACGCCCATCGATGAATATGGTGGGAGTCCCATTGACACCACTCTTCAGACCTTCCTCGATATCCTTGTCGATGCGGTTCTGAACCCGTTCAGAATCTATGTCCTCTTTGAATTTAGAGAGGTCCAGATCAAGTTCCTCTGCCATCCTGTAGAGGTTATCAAGGGAATGATTACGGGACTGGTAGAGTTTGGAATGCATTTCCCAGAATTTTCCCTGTTCAGCTGCTGCTTCTGCCGCTGCCGCAGCCTGTCTCGCTTCACGATGAATGGTGTTCAGTGGGAAGTGTCGAAAGACAAACCTGATCTTGCCACCATACTCCATCATCAACCCGTGCATGATCTCGAAGAGATATCCACAGTGAGGGCATGCATAGTCACCGTACTCAACTATAGTAAGCCCTTCCTTGAGACCCATGATATTGTCATTGACATTCACCAACTCAGTCAAGGCAGGTTGGTCGTGTGAGCTCATAGCTCAGGATGGATAAGCGATGTAATAATGATTGTGATTTCACGAAACTCTGTTTATTGTTTTCAGCTCAGCCAATGTTCTCAGGATCCCATCAGCTCCAGGGTTGACATGATCGGGATATACCTCCCTGAATACCTGTTTTCCACCCTCATCAAAGATGAATATGGCACGCTTGGTGATCTCTCTTTCCTCGTCGTAGACACCAAATGCTTTTGCAAGAGCGCCCTTGGGCTCATCATCTGATATGAGAGGATACTTCAGGTTCAACTTGTCAGCAAACTTGGTATGTGATTCGAGACAGTCAATTGAAATAGCAACTATGGTGGCATTATATCGCTCGAATATTCGCATCGCCTCATTGTAGATTGTCAGCTGATTGGCACAAACCGGAGTATTATCCTCGGGATAAAACACCAGTATAGAGGGGTGACCTTGCAAGTCTTCCGACTTGATTCGCCCCTTTGTCGAAGGAAGATCGAATGTGGGAATTTCGAGTTGTAAAACTGCTTCAGTCACCATATGGCTATTTTTTGAGTGTTGACATAATATATAACTCGTATGATCAAACTAATTTCAGACCCTTCAATCTAGTGCTGAGTAATTTCAGAAGAGATCTACTGTTGACTATTGGAAAATATCTGTGAGTAATTATCTCGCATATCCTCTGTTACCATTCTCTCTTGAAGTACCAGACCACAGGTGTCACAGGTTAACTCACCTCTCCTGGTGTCATATACCATCACTGTACTCTGGCAATCACTGCAGCGCTGCCTGTGCCATTTCTCTTTCGAATTACCTTGTCTTCTCTGCCCCATAGGTCGCTCACTAACGATGGGCACTGTTTAAAAAACCGTCGAATTCATTGTTGAAATATTATATATTTTATAGCTTTATTGTGCAACAGTACGAGTGATCGGTTGTGAACCCATCCATCTCTGAGCCGAAGCAATAATACGGCACCCCATCCAATAGTATCCCATGCCCATAGCCAATATTCCAGATGGTGGAGAGAGAATCTACGAGGACCCCGAGGTTGATGAGTTCTTCAAGTACCGAGCCAGACCTTTGGAACTGATAGAGGGCACAGGACAGATACTCGGCTCATTGATCTTTGTCATAGTGCTCCTCTTCTTCCTGATATCCAATATCAACTGGATTTCTTTCAACAGGTAATTACACTGTCAGTTCCACGATGCGAAGATAGGTGGCAACTTCCACAAATACCTCCGCCTCCATTCCCATTTCCTCCCTCCAGCCAAACAGGGTTTTGCCACCCGACCTCCGCGTCTCAATGTAGTACCGGATAAGCTCTATTCTTTCCTCAACCTCACTCACATCCCTGACAATAGGTTGTCTCATTCTGAAATGGTACTTCACACGTACATCTTGAGGATGTGCCATCAGGTTGCGATACCAGTCTGATTTCGCACCCCTCGACGAATACAGCAGGAGTTTACCATCTTTTTTCAGGTATTCCAGGGGAGTATTGCGTGTCTTGCCTGATTTACGACCAGTGGTACGGAGGAGGACAAAAATGAACCCAAATCCAAAGAGCTGTAGTACATTGATTCTGAGCAGGGGAATTACAAAATAGCGATTCCAGAATCTGAACCTGGTCATTGCCTTCTTTTGCTCATCGGGAGCTCCCTTCATGATAGTATGCATCATTGATCCTTCTGCAGGTACTGACATGAGGTAGAGGAGAAAGGGAGAGATTTAATTATTGAGCCTGATAAACGGCGAAATGACCCGTATCTCCAACAAAAGAGGCATTCCTGCAGTTCTTGCCACACAGTAGTCGTACCCTCTTTGTATCTGAGAGAGTTTGGACAACTGTGAGCCAGCTGAGATCAATCTCCTATCGGTTTGGAGTGCATTTTTTCCTCAGCCGGGCATGGTTCCTCGGTAATTTCTGGATGATCTACCTGATCTCCAAGGGTTTCACGCTCACAGATGCTGCGATCATGGATATCGTTTTCTGGACAGTTATTCTGGTCAGTGAGATCCCCACTGGATATGTGGCAGATTGGTTTGGTCGCAAATTATCGGTTATTGTCAGTTTCATACTCCAATCCGGTGCTGTGTATATCTTCGCCACAGCAGACACACAGCCACTCTTCTTGCTATCCTACGCACTCTGGGGATTTGGCATCACCTTCCAGTCAGGTGCAGAGGATGCGTGGATCTTTGACGAGATAAAAGTAAGAGGAGGGACTGAACAGCAGTACCAGGCCATCTTTGGTCGCTTGCTCACCGTGGGATTTCTTGCCGCTGCCTTCTCAGGATTTCTATCGGGACCCATTGCCACCATCAAACTCGAGTACACCATATTTGCCACCCTGATTGTCTTCCTGCTTGACATTATCTGGCTTTTCTCCATCCCCGAGCACCGTAACAGCAAGGACAGTGAGCATAGACCATCGGTACGAAAGGCTGCAGCCTCCCTGTGGAACAGACGTGTAGCGCCTATCGGTCTTATCGAGGTCTTTCTCACTGGACTCGTCCTCAGTGTCATCTTCTGGTTCCAGATCTATCTAGACCTTAACCAAATCACCTACAATATGATCTCAATTTATCTCAGTACGGGAGGTATTCTGTTGGGGATTGCCAGTTGGAACTCAGCAAGAATCTCAGGAAGAATTCCTCGACTCATGCTTGGACTCGTTGTACTCATGCTGGTACTCTCCACGTTCATCATGGCCATTTCTCTTGTAGGTGCCATTCTAGGCTACTATATCCTCCACATTACCCGTGGATTGTGGAAGCCCTACTACAACCGGCTGCTCAATGCAGAGCTGATCACTGAAGTCAGGGCCACATCCATATCTATTATCGGAGCTATCTCAACAATCTCCGTCGTCACCCTGGAGTATGTCTCTGCCAGAATTATTGAGACAACATCGTTCAATACTTTCTTTCTCAGCTGGAGTGCCTTTACCACATTCCTTTTGATTCCATTGGCAATCTACTACAAGATAGCAAATCAGGACGTGTCAACCTCACAGAAGACCAAAACCTTATGACCTTGATTTTGACTCTAGATGACGGATGAAAGGGCGAATTGTCCTGATTACCGGTGCCTCAGACGGTATTGGTAAAAAAGCTGCAGAAGAACTTGCAAAACTTGGTGCGAACCTCATTCTTCACGGACGGAACCGTGAGAAGACTCAGGGAGTGGTTGATCTCATACGGTCTCAGGTACCTGAAGCTGTGATAGATATTGAGATCGCAGACCTGTCCTCATTTGATCAGATTGACGCCATGACTCAGCGACTTCATCACAAGTATGATAGAATTGATGTCCTTGTCAATAATGCTGGGGTGCAGCTCCATGATTTCGAGCTATCAGAAGATGGCTACGAGAATACACTGGCAATCAATCACCTTGCGTACTTCCTGATAACATCGAACCTGATTGATCTTGTTGCACGGTCCGACTATAGCCGGATTGTCAATGTAGCTTCGGGGATGCATTACCGCGCAGAGCTGGATTTTGATAATCTCCAGGCTGAGAAGGGATATAGTCTCTACCCGATTTATGCACAATCCAAGTTATGTAACGTCATGTTCACCTACTACTTGGCAGACAAGTTACAGGACAGCCGCATCACCGTCAATACTCTGCATCCTGGTATGATTGATACCAATCTCAACCCCAAACGATCCCCGGAAGCAGTAGCACGTGCATTACCAGTAGAACAGGGTATCATCTCACTGATGCGTTGTGTGACAGATCCACAACTGAATGGTATCACTGGTAAATATTTTGACAGTGATGGACAGCAGATAGCGTCAAGTGACATATCATACAATCGAGACCTTCAGGAAAAACTGTGGAATGTTACCGAAGCCATGGTAGGCAAAGCTTTTGCCTTTCCTGATCACTGAGCGTCAAGCAATGATCTGAGTTGGCTGGTCTGTTCGGGGGTTGCACCACAGCACGTCCCTATGACTGAGGGTTTCAGGTCTAACCATTCTTTCATAGATTTGAGATAACTATCTTCAATGCTACCAGCTTCCCAACCTTTCAGATCATCGATCGTTCCAAAGTTGGGATAAAAACCCCAGGTAACTTCACGCGAGCTCAACATTGAGACTACCTTGTTCGTGGATTGCAGTGAACTGCAGTTTACCATCAACAAATCGACTCTTCCCACAAATATGTTCAAGACTTCATCCCAAGTCTCTCCTGACAACAGCTTCCCATCCTCACCACAAGTGAATGACAACCAGATAGGTAACCCGTAGGTTTCAACAATATCTACCACAACGCTCGCCTCTCGGATGGTATTCATTGTCTCTACAAGATACAGATCAACGCCCCCCTCAAATAGCCACTGAGCCATTTGTTGATGCTCTTTCTCAAGAATTGCGGTATCAGGAACAAGTTGAGGAGAATAGCAATCCTCGAGTGGAGAAATCGAACCCGCAATTCGTATGGTTGATGGGGAGCTCACCATGTTA